>NZ_JBSVEM010000085.1:0-202 GCF_056312285.1 Pseudoalteromonas sp. ABE4_541 | reverse complement strand
AAACCAATTTCTGCGTCCCCTTCGTCTAGAGGCCTAGGACACCGCCCTTTCACGGCGGTAACAGGGGTTCGAATCCCCTAGGGGACGCCACGTTACTTTGGTAAAGTAACAAAAGCTCATATGGTGCGAGTTAAAATAGCCAGTCCTAGTGACACATACTGTGTCCCCTTCGTCTAGAGGCCTAGGACACCGCCCTTTCACG
>NZ_JBSVEM010000084.1:0-203 GCF_056312285.1 Pseudoalteromonas sp. ABE4_541 | reverse complement strand
AAACGACGGACGCGTAGCTCAGCTGGATAGAGTACCTGGCTACGAACCAGGCGGTCGGAGGTTCGAATCCTCCCGCGTCCGCCACTTTTCTCTAAGTGGTTAAAAACAGAGATATCTTTAAGAGATATAAAATTTTAAACGACGGACGCGTAGCTCAGCTGGATAGAGTACCTGGCTACGAACCAGGCGGTCGGAGGTTCGAA
>NZ_JBSVEM010000083.1:0-203 GCF_056312285.1 Pseudoalteromonas sp. ABE4_541 | reverse complement strand
ATTTACAGGCGCGGGATGGAGCAGCCTGGTAGCTCGTCGGGCTCATAACCCGAAGGTCGTCGGTTCAAATCCGGCTCCCGCAACCACTTTCTAAAATTGGGTGGTATGTAAACTTCTTTGTTAAATCGGAAGTAAAATAGCATTTAGCTGACAATTTACAGGCGCGGGATGGAGCAGCCTGGTAGCTCGTCGGGCTCATAACC
>NZ_JBSVEM010000082.1:0-204 GCF_056312285.1 Pseudoalteromonas sp. ABE4_541 | reverse complement strand
CAATTTACAGGCGCGGGATGGAGCAGCCTGGTAGCTCGTCGGGCTCATAACCCGAAGGTCGTCGGTTCAAATCCGGCTCCCGCAACCACTTCTAAAATTGGGTGGTATGTAATCTTCTTTGTTAAATCGGAAGTAAAATAGCATTTAGCTGACAATTTACAGGCGCGGGATGGAGCAGCCTGGTAGCTCGTCGGGCTCATAACC
>NZ_JBSVEM010000081.1:0-207 GCF_056312285.1 Pseudoalteromonas sp. ABE4_541 | reverse complement strand
CTTATCGGCATGTTTTACTTTTGAAAACTCTTTATAGATATAAATATCTACAAGAATTAATTATCAGCTTTTCCAAATTTTTAAAGAGCAATATTAATTAGCAACTTGTGCTAACTAACAATCATCTGTGTGGACACTACGAACAAATAAGTTCTAAATCGTATAAGGAGGTGATCCAGCCCCAGGTTCCCCTAGGGCTACCTTGTT
>NZ_JBSVEM010000080.1:0-209 GCF_056312285.1 Pseudoalteromonas sp. ABE4_541 | reverse complement strand
CAGTTATTATGGGGGCTCCCAAGCTTATAAAATCGAACGTATCGAAATGGCCGATGGCACGGCGCTCGATTTAACTCAGATCGAATTTGCAGCCACACAACTGACAGGGACCGATGGAAACGACACCCTGACGGGCTTTACGACCGATGATACGCTACGCGGTTTAGCTGGTGATGATAAGCTCAACGGAAGTAGTGGCAACGACACAC
>NZ_JBSVEM010000079.1:0-210 GCF_056312285.1 Pseudoalteromonas sp. ABE4_541 | reverse complement strand
AATGACACATGACTCAAGAATTCGATTTCAACAAAGCATTAGAACAGCTTCAATCAGGTAAAGGTTTAACTGGTGAAGATGGTGTGCTGACCCCTCTCATCAAACAACTCACAGAAGCTGAGCCAAACCGAAAGAACGGTCACACTAAGAAAACGGTTAAATCCTCGGTCGGTGAGTTCGAACTTCAAACCCCGAGAGACCGTGCTGGTA
>NZ_JBSVEM010000078.1:0-216 GCF_056312285.1 Pseudoalteromonas sp. ABE4_541 | reverse complement strand
TAATGGAAGCAGCAAACTTCAAAGGCCCTGCCAAGGCATTAAAAACTGCGTTACCAGCGCTTAAACAGCTGGATATGCAAGGTATTGCCAGCGGTGATATTTCGTCATTATTGGATGCTGCACCGGGCTTAATGGAAGCAGCAAACTTCAAAGGCCCTGCCAAGGCATTAAAAACTGCGTTACCAGCGCTTAAACAGCTGGATATGCAAGGTATTG
>NZ_JBSVEM010000077.1:0-217 GCF_056312285.1 Pseudoalteromonas sp. ABE4_541 | reverse complement strand
TAACCACTAAACAGTCGAGATAGACGATTGGGTAAACAGCATCAAGTGGCCTAGCTTGCCATTCTACGACTTGAGCGATAACGGCATCTGTAACACGAGAAATCAATGTTGGTGATACATCAGCGCCATACATTTCTTTGAACGTAGAAACGATTTCACGGGTCGTCATGCCTTTGGAATAGAGATATAAAATCTTGTCGTCCATTGACGTGAAGCG
>NZ_JBSVEM010000076.1:0-217 GCF_056312285.1 Pseudoalteromonas sp. ABE4_541 | reverse complement strand
TGGAAGCGTAGTGATACGTTAAGCTAACCAGTACTAATTACCCGTGAGGCTTAACCATACAACGCCAAAGTGGTTTTACGAACCAGAAGTTGTTTGAACTAAAGTAGATTTTACGAATTATCAGAATTTTCCAGATTTTAGTTAATTGGTTCACAGAGGGTGAACGAATTGACGAACAGAATATGCTTGGTGACAATAGCGTTTTGGACCCACCTGA
>NZ_JBSVEM010000075.1:0-217 GCF_056312285.1 Pseudoalteromonas sp. ABE4_541 | reverse complement strand
CGCTTCACGTCAATGGACGACAAGATTTTATATCTCTATTCCAAAGGCATGACGACCCGTGAAATCGTTTCTACGTTCAAAGAAATGTATGACGCTGATGTATCACCAACATTGATTTCTCGTGTCACAGATGCCGTTATCGCTCAAGTCGTAGAATGGCAAGCTAGGCCACTTGATGCTGTTTACCCAATCGTCTATCTCGACTGTTTAGTGGTTA
>NZ_JBSVEM010000074.1:0-222 GCF_056312285.1 Pseudoalteromonas sp. ABE4_541 | reverse complement strand
TGGCGGAGAGATAGGGATTTGAACCCTAGATACGCTATTAACGTATGCCGGTTTTCAAGACCGGTGCTTTCAACCGCTCAGCCATCTCTCCAAAAGCGGTATAAAACGCAGGCGCGCTTTATAAAAATTTAGTGGCGGAGAGATAGGGATTTGAACCCTAGATACGCTATTAACGTATGCCGGTTTTCAAGACCGGTGCTTTCAACCGCTCAGCCATCTCTC
>NZ_JBSVEM010000073.1:0-231 GCF_056312285.1 Pseudoalteromonas sp. ABE4_541 | reverse complement strand
TGACCCCATGCCGAACTCAGAAGTGAAACGAAACAGCGTCGATGATAGTGTGGCAGTTGCCATGTGAAAGTAGAACATCGCCAGGCACCTAATTTAAAAAATAAATAATAAAAACTAAAGCAAAGAATTTGCTTGATGATAATAGCGTTTTGGACCCACCTGACCCCATGCCGAACTCAGAAGTGAAACGAAACAGCGTCGATGATAGTGTGGCAGTTGCCATGTGAAAGT
>NZ_JBSVEM010000072.1:0-242 GCF_056312285.1 Pseudoalteromonas sp. ABE4_541 | reverse complement strand
GCCTGCTAGTCCTAACCTCAATGGTAAAGTTGAACGTTCTCACCTAACCGATAAACGAGAGTTTTATCAGTTATTAAACTATAAAGGAGACATTGATTTAGAGGCTAAATTGGCTGAGTGGGAGGAGTTTTACAACTACCATAGGCCGCATGGTGGCTTGAAAGGAAAAACGCCGTATGAGATTCTAGTTTCGAAAATGAGAGCCTAGTTATGGCTTGTCAGCCGAGGTTTCGAGACCCACA
>NZ_JBSVEM010000071.1:0-245 GCF_056312285.1 Pseudoalteromonas sp. ABE4_541 | reverse complement strand
CTAATGCTTTGTTGAAATCGAATTCTTGAGTCATGTGTCATTCCTGTTTTCCTAATATTACTGAAATGACACAGATTTCTAAACACTACCTAAAAAAAACCAAACTCGCTTCACGTCAATGGACGACAAGATTTTATATCTCTACTCCAAAGGTATGACGACCCGTGAAATCGTTTCTACGTTCAAAGAAATGTATGATGCTGATGTATCACCAACACTGATTTCTCGTGTTACAGATGCCGTTA
>NZ_JBSVEM010000070.1:0-246 GCF_056312285.1 Pseudoalteromonas sp. ABE4_541 | reverse complement strand
AAGCTATTTACACTACAAATGCCATTGAATCGCTGAACTCAGTTATCCGCAAAGCCATCAAAAAGCGTAAGCTGTTCCCACATGATGACTCAGCTAAAAAGGTAGTTTACTTGGCTATTGAGCAGGCATCTAAAAAATGGACGATGCCGATAAGAAATTGGAAATCGGCCTTAAATCGATTTATGATCGAATTCGAAGACCGATTAAAAGATGTTATTTAAAACTGGCAGTTACACAAAATGTGTT
>NZ_JBSVEM010000069.1:0-255 GCF_056312285.1 Pseudoalteromonas sp. ABE4_541 | reverse complement strand
CGGCAACCAAACCATAACTTTGACCCAAACGGATAACTCAACGGCTTTGAGTGCAGGTACATACAGTAATTGTACGGTCACGGTGACAGACACCTCTGGTAATGCCAGTAGTGCTTTGGGCATTGCCAGTTTTACTATTGACACGACCGCGCCGACTTTAGCTGAAGTCACCGCAGTGACAACGCCTACCAATGATACAACGCCAAACTATACCTTTAGCACAACTGAGACGGGTACTCTATCTGTTGGTGGCAG
>NZ_JBSVEM010000068.1:0-256 GCF_056312285.1 Pseudoalteromonas sp. ABE4_541 | reverse complement strand
ACTACAAGGCCATCACGGCTGATTTAAAGCGCATATACCAATCAGTAACTGAAGACGAAGCCTTAATGGCTTTAGAACAGTTCGAGCAACGCTGGGATAGCAAATACCCTAATATCTCTCGCTCATGGCGTAATAATTGGCAAAACGTCAGCACCTTATTTAATTACCCCGAAGATATTAGGAAAGCTATTTACACTACAAATGCCATTGAATCGCTGAACTCAGTTATCCGCAAAGCCATCAAAAAGCGTAAGCT
>NZ_JBSVEM010000067.1:0-259 GCF_056312285.1 Pseudoalteromonas sp. ABE4_541 | reverse complement strand
TGGCTAAGGCACCATGCAACAACATAAATGGCGTCACTTTATAGGCCTGCGCCAGTGTCTGTAATTGCGCCCCTATCTGGGCTGATAAAGATCCAGTGACCACCTCTCCCTCATGCCCTTTGCTATCGGGTCGAGGCTTATCCAACTGCAAACTATGTAACGGCGGTACCTCATCCAGTTGCTTCTCCCAATAATCTAACTGGGCTGTCAGCACTTCGCCTTGCAGCCAGTTTCGTTGCCAAAGCGCATAATCCGCATA
>NZ_JBSVEM010000066.1:0-264 GCF_056312285.1 Pseudoalteromonas sp. ABE4_541 | reverse complement strand
GTCCCCTTCGTCTAGAGGCCTAGGACACCGCCCTTTCACGGCGGTAACAGGGGTTCGAATCCCCTAGGGGACGCCACTTTACTTTGGTAAAGTAACAAAAGCTCATATGGTGCGAGTTAAAACAGCCAGTCCTAGTGACACAGAAAATTCTGCTTTAAATAAGGCCACTCGCCTCACAGGCTCGGTCTCATCTAACGCAGAAATAGCAAATCAGTAATTTGCAAACCAATTTCTGCGTCCCCTTCGTCTAGAGGCCTAGGACAC
>NZ_JBSVEM010000065.1:0-272 GCF_056312285.1 Pseudoalteromonas sp. ABE4_541 | reverse complement strand
ACCCCGAAGATATTAGGAAAGCTATTTACACTACAAATGCCATTGAATCGCTGAACTCAGTTATCCGCAAAGCCATCAAAAAGCGTAAGCTATTCCCGCATGATGACTCTGCTAAAAAGGTAGTTTACTTGGCTATTGAGCAGGCATCTAAAAAATGGACGATGCCGATAAGGAATTGGAAATCGGCCTTAAATCGATTTATGATAGAATTCGAAGACCGATTAAAAGATGTTATTTAAAACTGGCAGTTACACAGAATCTGTTACAGGGTC
>NZ_JBSVEM010000064.1:0-279 GCF_056312285.1 Pseudoalteromonas sp. ABE4_541 | reverse complement strand
GCCACACTATCATCGACGCTGTTTCGTTTCACTTCTGAGTTCGGCATGGGGTCAGGTGGGTCCAAAACGCTATTGTCACCAAGCATATTCTTTAGTGCAAAAGTTTAATGACACAGCGCATCGCGCTGCCATTCCTTTTGCGCAAGGTGAACCGATTTCACTATATTGTGACTCTATTCACTTTGCTTAAATCTGGAAAAATTCTGATAATTCAAACTGTCTACTTCAGTAATACTAACTTCTGGTTCGTAAAACCACTTTGGCGTTGTATGGTTAAGC
>NZ_JBSVEM010000063.1:0-285 GCF_056312285.1 Pseudoalteromonas sp. ABE4_541 | reverse complement strand
CATTGTTTGGGTCTGTAGCTCAGCTGGTTAGAGCGCACGCCTGATAAGCGTGAGGTCGGTAGTTCAAGTCTACTCAGACCCACCACTTCTTACCGATGCTGCGTTATTAAGCTCGTCGTTTAGAAACCACTAAACGTCCTCACTTAATGCCTTGCCTCGAAAAGAAGTTTGGTAAGTACAAACAATGTAACACTCCAGTATTGTGGGGCTATAGCTCAGCTGGGAGAGCGCCTGCCTTGCACGCAGGAGGTCAGCAGTTCGATCCTGCTTAGCTCCACCACTTTA
>NZ_JBSVEM010000062.1:0-299 GCF_056312285.1 Pseudoalteromonas sp. ABE4_541 | reverse complement strand
GAAGCTCTGTTAGCACGTTTAGCCAGAACTTAGCGCCTTCGTTTTCTGATATCCACATGCCAAGCAGTTCTTTGTGGCCTTCGATATTAACACCTAAGGCTAAGTAAATGGCCTTATTGATGACTTGCTTATCTTGGCGAACCTTAACCACTAAACAGTCGAGATAGACGATAGGGTAAACAGCATCAAGTGGCCTAGCTTGCCATTCTACGACTTGAGCGATAACGGCATCTGTAACACGAGAAATCAGTGTTGGTGATACATCAGCATCATACATTTCTTTGAACGTAGAAACGATT
>NZ_JBSVEM010000061.1:0-318 GCF_056312285.1 Pseudoalteromonas sp. ABE4_541 | reverse complement strand
CATACATTTCTTTGAACGTAGAAACGATTTCACGGGTCGTCATGCCTTTGGAATAGAGATATAAAATCTTGTCGTCCATTGACGTGAAGCGAGTTTGGTTTTTTTTAACCAGTTGTGGCTCAAAGCTAGCATCTCGGTCACGAGGTGTATCTAATTCAACTTCACCATCTTCGGTTCGAATGGTTTTAGCTGAATAACCGTTTCGGGAATTTTGTTGCTCAGACTGCTCATGACGAGCATAACCAAGGTGTTCGTCTAATTCAGCATTGAGTGCTGCTTCAACCGTCACCTTGGTTAACATTTTACGAAAGTCAGTTA
>NZ_JBSVEM010000060.1:0-381 GCF_056312285.1 Pseudoalteromonas sp. ABE4_541 | reverse complement strand
GACTCACTATTTTACTTGCTACATTGCTCATATCGGTGACGGTAGATATGACACGAAAAAGCCCCTTGTGGGCTTTTTTTATTTGTCACTCCCCTCAAAAAATTAAATGAAAACTAATCGCATTTAGAGTTGACAGCCAACCAAACCTAAATGATAATCAATCTCAACAAAGCGAGATTGACGGCTCACTTTGTTCGATAACGCATATTGTTTCTCGACCCTGAAACAAACGTGTGGCGCACGTAAACAGCCATAGGTTGAGCGTATTTGTAACAACGCCCCTTGACGCAAATACTTTCAACCGACTCACTATTTTACTTGCTACATTGCTCATATCGGTGACGGTAGATATGACACGAAAAAGCCCCTTGTGGGCTTTTT
>NZ_JBSVEM010000059.1:0-390 GCF_056312285.1 Pseudoalteromonas sp. ABE4_541 | reverse complement strand
TTATAGGGCGGCGAATTAAAAGCGCAAGCGTTTTTTAGAAAATTTCTGAAGAAAAGTGATAAAAATGGATTGTTCGCGTGATTTTTGAACGGAAAGTATTATATTTGCTGATTTAGTAACCATAACACAATATAAAAGACACCTTTTCACAAGTTCAGTTTAATTCCGAACACCCCACCACAAATGTCTCCAACATAAGCAACATAGGTAAAACGCTCTTTTTACGAAAGTAGAGTGTAAAAGGTTAGCGACCTGAGCGAAGCGGAACGCTCTTTCGTGCAAAAGTTTAATGACACAGCGCGAAGCGAAACGCTCTTTTTACGCAAGGTGAAGTGAGCCAGTTTATAAAGCGCTGAGAGACTACTTATAAAACGCTCAGAGAATGAGAGA
>NZ_JBSVEM010000058.1:0-394 GCF_056312285.1 Pseudoalteromonas sp. ABE4_541 | reverse complement strand
GCGGGGGTGGCGGAATTGGTAGACGCGCTGGATTTAGGTTCCAGTATCTTCGGGTGTGAGAGTTCAAGTCTCTCCCTCCGCACCATCTTTTGAAAGATGTAAAACTATCTTCTCTTTAGTTGGAGTATCGCCAAGCGGTAAGGCAGAAAGAGAGAGGTTTTGATCCCTCACTCATTCATCCCCCCAGATTCAAGCCCTGGGTCTAACAAAAGGTTTGTAAAACGTTGTTGGAGTATCGCCAAGCGGTAAGGCAGCGGGTTTTGATCCCGCCATTCCCAGGTTCAAATCCTGGTACTCCAGCCATGCGGGGGTGGCGGAATTGGTAGACGCGCTGGATTTAGGTTCCAGTATCTTCGGGTGTGAGAGTTCAAGTCTCTCCCTCCGCACCATCTTT
>NZ_JBSVEM010000057.1:0-399 GCF_056312285.1 Pseudoalteromonas sp. ABE4_541 | reverse complement strand
TGCAAAGTGCGGTGGGGGAATATGGTGAAGATAACTTAGGACGAGATGAGCACAGCAGCCCATCGCAGTTGGCCTATGTGATTTATACCTCAGGTTCAACGGGGCAACCCAAAGGGGTCATGGTGGCACACCAAGCCTTAGTGAACCGACTGGATTGGATGCAACATGCGTATGTACTGCAAGCACACGACCGAGTGCTGCAAAAGACACCTTATAGTTTTGATGTGTCGGTGTGGGAGTTTTTCTGGCCGTTGTGCTATGGGGCGGCTTTGGTGGTGGCGAAGCCAGAAGGGCATAAAGACCCACAATATCTTTATGAGTTAATGCAAGCGCAAGCGGTGACACGATTACACTTTGTACCTTCGATGTTGAATGCTTATCTGGGAACAGGGCTGAGCT
>NZ_JBSVEM010000056.1:0-438 GCF_056312285.1 Pseudoalteromonas sp. ABE4_541 | reverse complement strand
TGTCCACTTCCCTTAACATGAGACATGTTTAATTAGAGTTTTCTGTAATATCACAAACAGGAGACAACAATGAAAAAGTCACGTTTTACAGAATCTCAGATCATCACTGTGCTCAAAGAAACAGATGCGGGTATGAAGGTTGAAGAAGTGTGCCGCAAGCATGGGATCAGCAGTGCTACGTATTACAACTGGAAAGCCAAATATGGCGGCATGGAAGCATCGGATGTTAAGCGACTCAAAGAGCTTGAAGAAGAGAATGCCAAACTTAAAAAGATGTACGCAGATGTCAGCCTAGAGAACCATGCGATTAAGGAATTATTCGCAAAAAAGGGTTGGTGACAGCGCAAAAGCGAAGTTGCGCCAGTGAATTAGTTCAAGCGGGTTTAAGTATTTTGAAAGCGTGTAAGTTTGTAGGTATTGGCCGCGCTACATACTACC
>NZ_JBSVEM010000055.1:0-508 GCF_056312285.1 Pseudoalteromonas sp. ABE4_541 | reverse complement strand
AACAAGGTAGCCCTAGGGGAACCTGGGGCTGGATCACCTCCTTATACGATTTAGAACTTATTTGTTCGTAGTGTCCACACAGATGATTGTTGATTAGAATTAGAGAACAAAACATTGTTTGGGTCTGTAGCTCAGCTGGTTAGAGCGCACGCCTGATAAGCGTGAGGTCGGTAGTTCAAGTCTACTCAGACCCACCACTTCTTTTCGATGCGCTTTAGCTAAAAGAGGCGATGGTTACAAACAATGTTACACACCAGTATTGTGGGGCTATAGCTCAGCTGGGAGAGCGCCTGCCTTGCACGCAGGAGGTCAGCAGTTCGATCCTGCTTAGCTCCACCACTTTACTTTTTAAAGATAAACATACTTCAGGTATATCCTGAGTATGAAGTGTGTTTCTCTTTGAGAAGTTAAATTCTCTTGCTCTTTAAAAATTTGGAAAAGCTGATAATTAATTCTTGTAGATATTTATATCTATAAAGAGTTTTCAAAAGTAAAACATGCCGATAAG
>NZ_JBSVEM010000054.1:0-520 GCF_056312285.1 Pseudoalteromonas sp. ABE4_541 | reverse complement strand
AGTAATAGCAGGCTATTACAAGTGGAAATAACGCAGAGAGTGAGCGAAATAGCTTTATTGGGCAAATTCGCTTATGTGCAGCTGAGGTTAATTAAGGAAGGGGTTTACTGAATACATACAATGCAACTATAGCAAAGCAGCACAAACACAGGATGTTCAAAAAAAGGAATTGTGACGAAGTTTAAAATGTCACCTAGGATCTGATTAGTTGCGCTTGTTAGGGTCTCAACACTTTAGTTTCAGATAACGTGTTATTGATGGATAAATACACACTGCACAAGCGCTTAGAGAGGAAAACGGATTAGACGCCCTGAACCAGGCATTTACTAATGCAAGCAACTGTTCGAGCCGCTCTAGATTTGGATGGGCACTGCTTGATGGAGGAGACAGCGGTTAGCCAGTGATGACTTTATTATTGGCGGGCATAATCGACCCTGTAACACATTTTGTGTAACTGCCAGTTTTAAATAACATCTTTTAATCGGTCTTCGAATTCGATCATAAATCGATTTAAGGCCGA
>NZ_JBSVEM010000053.1:0-533 GCF_056312285.1 Pseudoalteromonas sp. ABE4_541 | reverse complement strand
TACTATTATCAATACACCCCTGATGAACTGCACTTTGACGAGCACGCAACAAACCGTGAAGTGATCTTCCGTTTTTCGAGTCAGTTAAACGAGCGCTATGAATTTAGGTGGATCACCAGCACCGCGCCGCAAGATGTGAATTTAAAACGAAAAACCAACAAACGCATTCGCGTTCAACTCGACGACGGTGATATTGCAGAAGAAATGTATTTAGAAGTCTGGGTAAAGGACACACTCACGGGTGAAGTATTTATTTGTGACCCACGTGTTGGAGTAAGAAGAAACAAGCCAGCCTAAAACATCTATACCCATAATAAAAACTTAACTGCAAAAAAGGAACATAATGGTGAAACAGCTTATCGCAATAATAATCACATGCACCATGCTGTTGGCATGTTTACCCACAAAAGCATCTGCCAATAACAACATACAAACTTTTACCTTAAGCATTTGGGCACCCGATGAAGTGCCACCGCTAGACGCTAAAATCTCCGAGTCTGGGGTCAACTACTATTATCAATACACCCCTGATG
>NZ_JBSVEM010000052.1:0-584 GCF_056312285.1 Pseudoalteromonas sp. ABE4_541 | reverse complement strand
CCTTGTCCGCCGGATAGCGTGTCATTACCGAGGCCGCCATGTAGTGTGTCGTTGCCACTACTTCCGTTGAGCTTATCATCACCAGCTAAACCGCGTAGCGTATCATCGGTCGTAAAGCCCGTCAGGGTGTCGTTATCATCGGTCCCTGTCAGTTGTGTGACTGCAAATTCGATCTGAGTCAAATCGAGCGCCGTGCCATCGGCCATTTCGATACGTTCGATTTTATAAGCTTGGGAGCCCCCATAATAACTGGTTAATGTTAAGGTTTCGCCTGTTGAGACAAGGGTGAGTACCAAGTCACTTCCGTTACGAGACCACTTCATGTCTTCTACCGATATACTGTCGTCTAGGATTAAGGTGTCAACATGGGAGTCATTGCGCGCGTCATAGCGGTCATACTCATGAATGGTGTCATTACCTTGACCTTTGCCCCAATGATAGGTGTCATTGCCTTGTCCGCCGGATAGCGTGTCATTACCGAGGCCGCCATGTAGTGTGTCGTTGCCACTACTTCCGTTGAGCTTATCATCACCAGCTAAACCGCGTAGCGTATCATCGGTCGTAAAGCCCGTCAGGGTGTCGTT
>NZ_JBSVEM010000051.1:0-620 GCF_056312285.1 Pseudoalteromonas sp. ABE4_541 | reverse complement strand
TCAGAATTCTGTGTCAGCCTAAAAAATTAAATATCTAGTGCGCCATCCAGCCGACCTTCGAAGTGGATGGCGAACTGCGACAGTGCCAAGTTCCAACTCTGGATTGGCATTGTCCACTTTTCCGTGGCATTTAACATGCCCGCATATAGCAGCTTTAGCAAGCTATTTTCATTCGGGAACGCCCCTTTGGTTTTGGTCAATTTCCTAAATTGGCGATGTACCGCCTCAACAGCATTGGTGGTGTAGATGACTTTGCGAACATAATCAGGGTACTTGAAGTAAACCGATAAATTATCCCACTTTCTGCGCCACGATTCGATAACGATTGGATACTGAGTGCCCCACTTGGCTTCCAGCTCGTCTAAGGCGGATTCTGCCGCTTGTTTGGTCGCGGCCTTATAAACAGGCTTTAAATCGGCCATAAAGGCTTTCTGGTGTTTTGAAGCGACATACTTCATCGAATTGCGTATTTGATGAATAACGCACTGCTGAGTTTCCGTATGCGGGTAAATGCTGGCAATCGCTTCCGGGAAACCTGTGAGTCCATCCACGCAAGCGATAAGCATGTCTTCAACGCCTCGATTATGTAGGTCGGTCAACACCGATAGCCAATAGTTTGC
>NZ_JBSVEM010000050.1:0-686 GCF_056312285.1 Pseudoalteromonas sp. ABE4_541 | reverse complement strand
AAACCAGTAACGGAAAGATAGACAGAAAAGCGTTACCCAAACCGACGGCCATGGACGACACGGTCAGCTACCGAGCACCGACAACAGAGACAGAGCAACAGCTGGTTGAGATCTGGAGTGAGTTGCTACATCTCGATTTCCACAAGATTAGTATTGAGGCTTGTTTCTTTGAAATAGGAGGAAACTCGCTGTTATCTATCAGGGTACTTACTGCGATTAAAGAACGGTTCGAAATTCAGCCTGAACTGTCAGATGTGTATGAACTGACAACGGTTTTGGAATTGGCAAAGTACATTGATGAACTCTTGGCGCTGAAACGCATAACGCTAAAAGAAGAAGAATTAGAAAGCGAAGGATGGTTATGAAGGCATCAGATATCGTTAAGCTTGCAACTGAGAGTGGCGTTATTCTCTTTGTAGAAAATGGCAAGCTTGGATTTAAAGTCAAAAAAGGTGGAGCGCTCAGTGCAGAGCTGAAAAGTGCAATTCAATCCAATCGAGACTCGGTTATCCACTATGTTAAGCAGTATAGTGAATCTTCAGTTAAACGAAGTTACATAATGCCAGTCGATAGACAGCAAGGTAATTTGCAGCTGTCCTACGCCCAGCAGCGCTTGTGGTTTATTGATCAATTACAAGGTGGCAGTGCCCAATACAATATGCCAGCGGCTTTTGAGCTAACCGGGC
>NZ_JBSVEM010000049.1:0-719 GCF_056312285.1 Pseudoalteromonas sp. ABE4_541 | reverse complement strand
GAACTGCTCATCTTCACAGAGCATAGGGAGTGTATTCAATGACGTCCCTTCTCCCTGCGCCAAGGCGCTTAATACCCGCATAAAATGCGCATTCAGCTGCTCAATATGTGCCTCTGTAAACAGGTTCACATCATACGTCCAACTCAACGACACCCCTGCATCGTTCAACACCGCGTGAATATCTAAATCAAACTTCACACTATGCACACCACTGTCTACCGCTTGCAGTGTCATACCCGGTAAATCAAATCCCTTGCCTTCTTCCCCTGCTGTTACGCCAAACTCTGTATCAGTCGTCAACATAATCTGAAATAACGGTGAGTAAGCTCGGCTTCTCGGCACATTCAAATGCTCTACCAACTGCTCAAATGGCACATCTTGATGACTCTGTGCCTCTAAGTGAACCGCTTTGATATGCGCCAAATATTCTGATAAGCGCTCATGCTCCGTGTTCACTCGCAGCACTAAAGTATTCGCAAAGAACCCTATCAATGACTCTAGCTCTGTTTGTAATCGGTTCGCCACCGGCGTGCCTATCACAATGTCTTGGCTGTAACTATGCCTTGAGAGTACTTGTGCCAATGCCCCGTGTAACAGCATAAAAGGCGTCACTTGGTATTTTTGTGCCAACTGATTAAGCTGCATTGCCACTGCCGGTGATAAGTGGCCCCGTACAACGGCCCCTTCATGCCCCTTCACCTCTGGACGCGGTTTGTCCA
>NZ_JBSVEM010000048.1:0-785 GCF_056312285.1 Pseudoalteromonas sp. ABE4_541 | reverse complement strand
CAACCTACAAGACATAAAAAAACCCGAGCCTAAGCTCGGGTTTTTCTAATGCTTTGTGGCATTAACTAAAGTCGATATTACTCAACGATAGTTGCTACAACACCAGCACCAACTGTACGGCCACCTTCACGGATAGCGAAACGTAGACCTTCGTCCATCGCGATTGGTACGATTAGGTCAACAGTCATCTTGATGTTGTCACCTGGCATTACCATTTCTACGCCTTCTGGTAACTCTACGTTACCTGTTACGTCAGTTGTACGGAAGTAGAACTGTGGACGGTAGCCTTTGAAGAATGGAGTATGACGACCACCTTCATCTTTAGAAAGTACGTATACTTCTGAAGTGAACTTCGTGTGAGGAGTGATTGAACCAGGCTTCGCTAGTACTTGACCACGCTCAACTTCGTCACGCTTAGTACCACGTAGAAGTGCACCAATGTTCTCACCCGCACGACCTTCGTCTAGAAGCTTACGGAACATCTCAACACCCGTACAAGTTGTCTTCGTAGTATCTTTGATACCTACGATTTCAACTTCGTCGTTCACGTTGATGATACCAGCTTCAACACGGCCTGTTACTACTGTACCACGACCCTGGATTGAGAATACGTCTTCGATAGGCATGATGAATGGCTTATCGATGTCACGCTCTGGCTCTGGGATGTATGAATCTAGTGCTTCTGCAAGCTCAACGATTTTGTCTTCCCACTCTTTCTCGCCTTCTAACGCTTTAAGCGCAGAACCTTGGATTAGAGGTAGGTCATCACCTGGGAAGTCGTACTC
>NZ_JBSVEM010000047.1:0-845 GCF_056312285.1 Pseudoalteromonas sp. ABE4_541 | reverse complement strand
AAGCGAAGTTGCGCCAGTGAATTAGTTCAAGCGGGTTTAAGTATTTTGAAAGCGTGTAAGTTTGTAGGTATTGGCCGCGCTACATACTACCGCCCAGAACGAGACTGGCGAAAGGCTGATGCGGCTGTCATTGATGCCATCAATGCAGAGTTAAAGAAATCACCCAGAGCAGGATTTTGGAAATGCTTTGGACGGCTTCGCTTTAAAGGTTATCCGTTTAACCATAAGCGCGTATATCGGGTGTATTGCCAAATGGGTTTGAACTTAAAACGTAGAGTGAAACGCGTGCTGCCAAAACGAGTTGCACAGCCATTAGAAGTTGTCGCTCAAGTCAATCATCAGTGGGCATTAGATTTTATGCATGACACTTTATATTGCGGTAAACGATTCAGAACACTCAATATTGTTGATGAAGGCACACGGGAATGTTTAGCTATTGAGGTCGATACTTCGCTGCCAGCGGAACGAGTTGTTCGAACGCTTGAACAATTGAAAGGAGAGCGCGGTTTACCTAAACAAATTCGAGTAGATAATGGACCGGAATTAATATCGGCACGTCTAACAGATTGGTGCGAAGCGCATAACATCGAATTAGTTTATATCCAGCCTGGCAAGCCGCAGCAAAACGGTTTCGTTGAACGGTTTAATGGCTCATTCAGACGAGAATTTTTAGATGCTTATTTGTTTGAAACCCTCAATCAAGTGAAAGAGATGGTATGGTTCTGGCGATTAGATTACAACGAAGAACGTACACATGAAAGTCTCGGTGATCTGCCGCCAGCAGCTTACCGGGCAAAGTTAGAAAACTCTAGTTTACAGGTGTCTCACTGACGGGGAAGTGGACA
>NZ_JBSVEM010000046.1:0-854 GCF_056312285.1 Pseudoalteromonas sp. ABE4_541 | reverse complement strand
GTCTCTGTTGTCGGTGCTCGGTAGCTGACCGTGTCGTCCATGGCCGTCGGTTTGGGTAACGCTTTTCTGTCTATCTTTCCGTTACTGGTTTGTGGCCAATCCGCCACAAATAACACCCTGCTCGGCACCATGTGCTCCGGCAAGTGCTGCTTCAGCGCACCCAATAAGTGCGCCTCTAACTGTGCTGTCTGCACATCCTGCTCAGGCTTCACATACGCCAGTAATTGCCCATCCTCTGCCACCACTAAGCAACCATTGACTTGCGCCTGCTCCGATAACCGCTGCTCTATCTCTCCCAGCTCTATCCTAAAGCCTCTTATCTTCACCTGATGGTCTGTACGACCCAAATAAGCAATCTCACCATCCGCTAAGTAGCGCACTAAATCCCCTGTCCGGTACAAACGCAATGACTCCTCTCCCAAAGTCACCGTCATAAACCGGGCTGCCGTCAGCTCCGGTTGATTCAAATACCCCTGCGCTAAACCATCTCCGCCTATATACAGCTCACCCACCGTGCCAAACGGACATAACTGCTGTGTATCGCTCAGTACATACAAACCGATGTTGCTGATTGGCTTTCCTATCGGCACCGCACCATATTGCTCCGCCCCTGCACAATCAAAATAACTCACATCTATCGCCGCTTCCGTCGGCCCATATAAGTTATGTAGCGCTACATGCCCCGCTCGCCCTTGTAGGGTTTTAACGTCGTTTAACTCCAACGCTTCTCCGCTACAAAAAACACTCTGTACTGTACTTGGAAAGCTCAGCCCTGTTCCCAGATAAGCATTCAACATCGAAGGTACAAAGTGTAATCGTGTCACCGCTTGCGCTTGCATTAACTCATAAAGATA
>NZ_JBSVEM010000045.1:0-1075 GCF_056312285.1 Pseudoalteromonas sp. ABE4_541 | reverse complement strand
AACTGATTAAGCTGCATTGCCACTGCCGGTGATAAGTGGCCCCGTACAACGGCCCCTTCATGCCCCTTCACCTCTGGACGCGGTTTGTCCAGCATCAAACTATGTAATGGCGGCGCATCATCCAGTTGCTTTTCCCAGTAATTCAACTGAGACGCCAGCACCTCTCCTTGCAACCAATTTCGTTGCCACAAGGCGTAGTCGACATACTGTAATGCCAGCGGTTGTGCATCAATCACATCCCCCGCGACTGCTTGTGTGTAAAATGCTACAAACTCCTTCACCAGTAACACCATCGACCAACCATCTGATGCAATGTGATGCATATTGAACAGCAAAGCGCCTTGCTGCGCGCCCAGCGCGATGTAGCTCACCCTGAGCATCAAGTCTTCGCTTAAATTAAACGCTTGCTGCGCATCATCCACCATCAATGCGTTTAACGCTTGCGTTTGCGCCTCGCCCGTCAACTGGCTTAGGTCATGCTGTGTGATATGAAATGGCGCGGCTTCTCGAATATGCTGCATTCCTTGGTTATCACGAGTTTGGTACACACTACGTAATACCGAATGACGCAATACGATGACCTCTATCGCTCGGCGTGCAGCATCCACATCAAAGTGGCCTTCCACCATAAAGGCAGCCGGCATATTGTATTGCGCGCTTCCTTCACTTAGCTGGTCAATAAACCATAGCCGCTGTTGTGCAAAAGAGAGCGCCTCATAGGTTTGTGCTTGTGCTCTTGTCGTCACCATCGGACGTAGTCCGTTGTGCTTGTGACTTGCCATCACCTCTGCCAAAGCACTCAACCTTGGGCTGTCAAAAATACACTTTATAGGGAGCTCCACCTGATATCTGCGCCGTAGCTCCGATACCATTCTTATCGCCAGTAATGAGTGTCCACCTATCGCAAAAAAGTCCGCATCGGCACTCAATGTGTCCTGTGTGATACCTAATAACTCACTCCAAAGCTCAACCAGCTGTTGCTCCGTCTCTGTTGTCGGTGCTCGGTAGCTGACCGTGTCGTCCATGGCCGTCGGTTTGGGTAACGCTTTTCTGTCTATCTTTCCGTTACTGGTTT
>NZ_JBSVEM010000044.1:0-1181 GCF_056312285.1 Pseudoalteromonas sp. ABE4_541 | reverse complement strand
TCTTTATCAGCCCAGATAGGGGCGCAATTACAGACACTGGCGCAGGCCTATAAAGTGACGCCATTTATGTTGTTGCATGGTGCCTTAGCCATGGTGTTATCAAGACACAGCCATAGCCACGATATTGTCATAGGGACGCCAGTTGCGAATCGCTTACAAACGGAATTAGAGCCGTTGATAGGGTTTTTCGTTAACACCTTGGTGCTGCGAGTGAATACGCAAGCACAAAGCTTAGCGACGTACCTTGCGCATATAAAAGCGGTGCATTTGGGAGCGCAAAACCATCAAGATGTGCCATTTGAGCAGTTGGTAGAGCATTTAAAGGTGCCGAGAAGCACGGCGCATTCACCTTTATTTCAAATTATGCTGACCACGGATACGCAATTTGGGGTATCGGGTGGCGCAGCGCAATTACAGTTACCGTCGCTGACCTTACAAGCACTTGAAAGTGAAGTACACAGTGCGAAGTTTGATTTGGATGTGCATGGGGTGATAGGTGAAGAAGGGGTGTCATTGACCTGGACGTATGATGTTGATTTGTTCACGCATGCGCATATAGAGACGTTGAACAGTCACTTATTGCGGGTCTTAGAAACACTGGCAGAAGGTTATTCGGATTGCATCACGCGTGTGCCGATGTTGTCACAAGCAGAGATAGATAGGCAGTTGGTGACATTGAACGACACCCAGCGAGACTACCCCAAGACGATGCTGACCCATGAATTGTTTGAAGCGCAAGTGGACGCCCATGGGACACGCAATGCGCTGATATACGACGGTGAAGTATTGAGTTATCGCACGCTGAATGAGCGAGCGAACAGGCTAGCACGTTACTTACAAGCGCAGGGCGTACAGCCAGGGAGTATTGTCGGGGTGTGTTTGACGCGTAGTACGCATATGACCATCGCGCTGTTGGCGATAATGAAAGCGGGATGTGCGTATTTACCTTTGGACCCGACCCTGCCGAGCGCGAGGTTGGCGTTTATGGTGGCAGATGCGGGTGCAACACAGGTGCTGTGCCAAACCACGTTAGAGGCACGAGCAGAGTTGATGGCGGTGAGCCAGTTGCATGATTTAGATGCAGAGGCGTTGCAAAGTGCGGTGGGGGAATATGGTGAAGATAACTTAGGACGAGATGAGCACAGCAGCCCATCGCAGTTGGCCTATGTGATTTATACCTC
>NZ_JBSVEM010000042.1:0-2099 GCF_056312285.1 Pseudoalteromonas sp. ABE4_541 | reverse complement strand
TGCGCATTTTATGCGGGTATTAAGCGCCTTGGCGCAGGGAGAAGGGACGTCATTGAATACACTCCCTATGCTCTGTGAAGATGAGCAGTTCTACTTACTGAATGATCTCAACCCGACCAAAATGCCTCGACCAAATAAGTTACTGGCTCACCAACTCTTTGAGGCACAAGTTGCGAAGAATGGCCTGAAAACTGCGCTGGAGTTTGATGGCGAATCAATGAGCTACGTGACGCTTAACAACAAAGCCAATCAGCTTGCAAATTATTTACGAGCGCATTACCAGATCGGACCCGATACTTTAATTGGTCTATGTGTTACGCGTTCGTTTTCAACGATCATTGGTATGCTCGCTATTCTTAAAGCTGGTGCTGCTTATGTGCCACTTTCTGCGCATCTACCGTCTTCTCGTTTAGCGCAAATATTATTGGATGCGAACCCGGTGACAGTACTCACTGATTCAATTCTAGTGAGCCTGTTAGATGGTTTAGTAAATGATACCTTATTGATCGATGAGCATTGCAATTCACATGATACTGTTTTTGAAAATTGTGCTGAGCAAAACCTGAGTTTCGAAGAGTCAACTTCAATCGAGCATAAACTTGCATATGTGATTTATACCTCAGGCTCAACAGGGGTGCCTAAAGGTGTGTGTCAAACACATGCAACATTGGTCAACCTTGTACTAGGCACCGTTGATTTAGACAAACCACAAAGAACCTTACAGTTCACACCAAGTACATTTGATGTATCGGTGCAGGAAATATTTTCTTGTCTGGCGAGTGGTTCTACCTTGGTGTTGATGAGCGATGCTGAAAAAGATGAACTGGGTAAATTACATGAATTACTTGTCCGACATCAAATTGAACGGCTCTATATTCCCCCTGCGGTTATGAGTTATTTAGCCTCGACTCAAGCATCAAGTTCCACCGAATTGCCGCACTTGAATGCTGTATATGTTGCTGGAGATAAGTTTCAGAATAACCCCGACATCATAAAATTCATGCGTTCAAACGGCTGTCGTATCTTTAATCAATATGGGCCAACGGAAACCCATGTTGCAACTAGCTTCGAGTTATCAAGTCAATTTAATGAGTGTGTGCCGATAGGAAAGCCAATCGCCAATATGCATATTAACTTACTTGCTCATGATAGAACACTGGTACCGTTTGGCTGTGTTGGTGAAGTATTTATTGCAGGTGATGGTGTTGCACAAGGTTATTTGGGCCTAAATGAACTAACCGACGAAAAGTTTTCGAGTTTTGGTTTTGGTGACAAAAACACGAAGCTTTATAGAACAGGGGATCTGGCGCGCTATTTACCTGACGGTAATTTAGAATTTATTGGCCGCGTAGATGATCAGATCCAGATCCGAGGCTTTAGAGTTGAGCCGCAAGAAATTGAGCATCACATCAACATGCATAGTGAAGTGCACTCATCGTTGGTGATAGCACACTCTTTGGATTCTGTTAACAATATGCTGGTTGCTTATGTCAAACCTATAAATGAAGCAGCACAACTGAATTTGCCTGAGACCCTCAAAGCAGCGCTGAGTGAACAGCTGCCAGCGCATATGGTTCCTAATCAAATATGTTTGTTAGCCCAGTGGCCATTGACCGCCAATGGGAAAATTAATGTTCGAGCGCTCCCTGATCCAGATTTGCTAGAGCAAGGCTCTGAATATTGCGCCCCAGTGACAGATACCGAAAAAGTTTTGGTGTCAATTTGGAGCGAGATGCTGTTGTTAGAACCAATGCAGCTTAGCACTCGAACGCAGTTCTTTGATGTTGGGGGGCATTCAATTTTGGCTGTACGGTTGATTTCTGAGATCAGGAATCAATTGAAGGTTGAATTACCAGTTAAAACTATTTTTGACTATCCACAGTTATCATCATTGGCTGCAAAGATCGACAGAAGCGAAAAATGTTCGCTGCGACCTGTTATTTCGCCTCGTGAAGTAGGCTCTCAAAACGAACTCTTATCCTACGCCCAGCAGCGCTTGTGGTTTATTGATCAATTACAAGGTGGCAGTGCCCAATACAATATGCCAGCGGCTTTTGAGCTAACCGGGCACTTTGATGTGGCAGCCGCGCAAGCGGCGT
>NZ_JBSVEM010000041.1:0-3107 GCF_056312285.1 Pseudoalteromonas sp. ABE4_541 | reverse complement strand
AACTTCTGGTTCGTAAAACCACTTTGGCGTTGTATGGTTAAGCCTCACGGGTAATTAGTACTGGTTAGCTTAACGTATCACTACGCTTCCACACCCAGCCTATCAACGTTGTAGTCTTCAACGGCCCTTCAGTTAACTTAAAGTTAAAGTGAGAACTCATCTCGAGGCTCGCTTCCCGCTTAGATGCTTTCAGCGGTTATCGATTCCGAACGTAGCTACCGGGCAATGCAATTGGCATCACAACCCGAACACCAGCGGTTCGTCCACTCCGGTCCTCTCGTACTAGGAGCAGCCCCTCTCAATTCTCAAACGCCCACGGCAGATAGGGACCGAACTGTCTCACGACGTTCTAAACCCAGCTCGCGTACCACTTTAAATGGCGAACAGCCATACCCTTGGGACCGACTTCAGCCCCAGGATGTGATGAGCCGACATCGAGGTGCCAAACACCGCCGTCGATATGAACTCTTGGGCGGTATCAGCCTGTTATCCCCGGAGTACCTTTTATCCGTTGAGCGATGGCCCTTCCATTCAGAACCACCGGATCACTATGACCTACTTTCGTACCTGCTCGACGTGTCTGTCTCGCAGTTAAGCTGGCTTCTACCATTACACTAACCGTACGATGTCCGACCGTACTTAGCCAACCTTCGTGCTCCTCCGTTACTCTTTGGGAGGAGACCGCCCCAGTCAAACTACCCACCAGGCACTGTCCTCAACCCCGATTAGGGGCCTAAGTTAGAACATCAAACATACAAGGGTGGTATTTCAAGGTCGGCTCCACGGTAACTGGCGTCACCGCTTCAAAGCCTCCCACCTATCCTACACATGTAGGCTCAATGTTCAGTGCCAAGCTGTAGTAAAGGTTCACGGGGTCTTTCCGTCTAGCCGCGGGTACACAGCATCTTCACTGCGATTTCAATTTCACTGAGTCTCGGGTGGAGACAGCGTGGCCATGGTTACACCATTCGTGCAGGTCGGAACTTACCCGACAAGGAATTTCGCTACCTTAGGACCGTTATAGTTACGGCCGCCGTTTACCGGGGCTTCGATCAAGAGCTTCGACCTAAGTCTAACCCCATCAATTAACCTTCCGGCACCGGGCAGGTGTCACACCGTATACGTCATCTTACGATTTTGCACAGTGCTGTGTTTTTAATAAACAGTCCCAGCCACCTGGTCACTGCGGCTGTCGTCAGCTTAAGGAGTAAATCCCATCACCAACAACAGCGTACCTTCTCCCGAAGTTACGGTACAATTTTGCCTAGTTCCTTCACCCGAGTTCTCTCAAGCGCCTTAGTATTCTCTACCTGACCACCTGTGTCGGTTTGGGGTACGATTCGAAATAATCTGAAGCTTAGAGGCTTTTCCTGGAAGTAGGGCATCAGTAACTTCACTACCGTGGTAGCTCGTCTCGTGTCTCAGCCTTAGCGACCCGGATTTTCCTAAGTCACCAGCCTACACACTTTCACATGGACAACCAACGCCATGCTTACTTAGCCTGCTCCGTCCCCCCATCGCAATTATTCCAAGTACGGGAATATTAACCCGTTTCCCATCGACTACGCTCTTCAGCCTCGCCTTAGGGGTCGACTTACCCTACCCTGATTAACATGGGATAGGAACCCTTGGTCTTCCGGCGTGCGGGTTTTTCACCCGCATTATCGTTACTCATGTCAGCATTCGCACTTCTGATACGTCCAGCATACCTCCCGGTACACCTTCAACCGCTTACAGAACGCTCCCCTACCCCGCGAATAAATTCGCAGCCGCAGCTTCGGTGGTATGTTTAGCCCCGTTACATCTTCCGCGCAGGCCGACTCGACTAGTGAGCTATTACGCTTTCTTTAAAGGGTGGCTGCTTCTAAGCCAACCTCCTAGCTGTTTTAGCCTTCCCACATCGTTTCCCACTTAACATACACTTTGGGACCTTAGCTGGCGGTCTGGGTTGTTTCCCTCTTCACGACGGACGTTAGCACCCGCCGTGTGTCTCCCGGATAGTACTTTACGGTATTCGGAGTTTGCAAAGGGTTGGTAAGTCGGGATGACCCCCTAGCCTTAACAGTGCTCTACCCCCGTAAGTATTCGTCCGAGGCTCTACCTAAATAGATTTCGGGGAGAACCAGCTATCTCCCGGTTTGATTAGCCTTTCACTCCTAGCCACAGGTCATCCCCTAACTTTTCAACGTTAGTGGGTTCGGTCCTCCAGTTGATGTTACTCAACCTTCAACCTGCCCATGGCTAGATCACCGGGTTTCGGGTCTATACCCTGCAACTAAGCGCCCAGTTAAGACTCGCTTTCGCTACGGCTACCCTAATCGGTTAACCTCGCTACAGAATATAAGTCGCTGACCCATTATACAAAAGGTACGCAGTCACAGAACAAGTCTGCTCCTACTGCTTGTACGTACACGGTTTCAGGTTCTATTTCACTCCCCTCACAGGGGTTCTTTTCGCCTTTCCCTCACGGTACTGGTTCACTATCGGTCAGTTGGGAGTATTTAGCCTTGGAGGATGGTCCCCCCATATTCAGTCAAAGTTTCACGTGCTCCGACCTACTCGATTTCACTTTAGATAAGTTTTTGTGTACGGGACTATCACCCTGTATCGTCAAACTTTCCAGAATGTTCCACTAACTACACTAAAGCTTAAGGGCTAGTCCGATTTCGCTCGCCGCTACTTTCGGAATCTCGGTTGATTTCTTTTCCTACGGGTACTTAGATGTTTCAGTTCTCCGCGTTCGCTTCATACAGCTATGTATTCACTGCATGATGACCCAAAGGGCCGGGTTTCCCCATTCGGAAATCCTAGTCTCAAGCGCCTCTTACTGGCTCAACTAGGCTTATCGCAAGTTAGTACGTCCTTCATCGCCTCCAACTGCCAAGGCATCCACCGTGTACGCTTAGTCACTTAACCATACAACCCAAAATAGTTTTAAGTTGTACTGCTAAAGACAGTTTAACTTCGCCAGAAGTTAATATTGAATACTAAAGTAGACGCTAATAAGTATTAAATACTTATCGGCATGTTTTACTTTTGAAAACTCTTTATAGATATAAATATCTACAAGAATTAATTATCAGCTTTTCCAAATTTTTAAAGAGCAA
>NZ_JBSVEM010000040.1:0-13034 GCF_056312285.1 Pseudoalteromonas sp. ABE4_541 | reverse complement strand
ATGAAAGTCTCGGTGATCTGCCGCCAGCAGCTTACCGGGCAAAGTTAGAAAACTCTAGTTTACAGGTGTCTCACTGACGGGGAAGTGGACATTTGCTTCTTAATTTAAAGGGAGTTTATTGGATAAACAAGTTTATAGTCATTGACCGCTCTTTGATATTTTAAACTTATAATTTTGAGTAAAATGATATAGATTAAAATGAGATTAGAACGTAGAGTCCATCATTAATGAGGTATCAAAATAAAGTACACAAAACAGCGGAGTTTAGAGACTCCGTTGCTAATTTTTTTCTAAAAAATGTTAGATTTTAAGTGGGTTATGGATCAAACTTTTCGCTACAAAATATTGGTTTTTTTGCCGATTTTATTTTTACCAGCGTTGATTTTTGTTGGGGTGGTTTATATTTCGTTTTCTAGCTCCGATAAAGTGCTAGAGGATTTTTCAAAAGTTGTTGTCAAAGTTCCAGTTAATTTTGATATTATTGAATGTGAAAGACGCTATTGCGCCAATTGGATAGAGTTTAGACATAAAGGTGAGGTTTTTAAATTTAGAGAATCTAACCCGTTCTACTCTCAGTTTGAAAAATCAGTATCCTCCCGTGGATTTTTAACTATTTGGTATGATAAGTATAATAAAAATGAAATCTATCAGGTATCAAAAAATAGGAAAATAATTATTCCATTTGAAAAAATGTACAATATAAATGGGTTTGATGAGTCTGTTGTGCTTGTTTTTTCATTGATTTTACTTTTACTAGTTATAATGAAATTAGTAATGCCCAAAAGCTAGTCCTCTAATGTCTGTCTTTGAAAGGCAACTATGCAGTGCAGTACGGTGCCATAAATTCACTGAGATTCGAAACTATGCCTCCACGAATGTGTAAAAAGTGTAAAAGTTCAATAATTGCAAAAGATCTTACTCCGAAAGCAAGGAATAGAAGCTATGTTTGCCCTTTTTGCGGTGTGCCAGTCAGCGCTCAAAAAGAAAAGTATGTTTTTATAGGAGTTTTAACTGTTATTTCTGTTTTAATACTCAGTGCTTTTTATCGTGGCTTTTCACAAAGTGGTGTTGATTGGGTGTTTGAGAACGATAAGTCTATATTAGCAATTATCTTCGCTTCAGTCGTAATATCTTACAGTGTTAATAGAAATGCTAAATATAAGCCTAATCCGAATTTTATAGAACCAAGGCCTTGGCCATTGTTGATCGCGATCGCTACAATGACCTTAATATTTATATCTGTAACCCTATAATTAATGAAATTTTATTTTATAAAAAGGTTGTAAATTTATATGGTTAAATTTTATTTATTCGTGTGTTAAATGATTTAGGCTAACAATTTCTAGCCGATTACAGAGCCGTAAGGTTTAATAGATAGGAGTTGAATTGAAAGTATTGCTGATTTTTCTGACTTTGTTTTCAGCAGTTGTTAACGCAGATGAAAGCCTTGGTGTTAGAAAAGAAAACATAGGATACGCTTGCTTCTAAGAGCCTACTTGGCCAAATGAGAAAAGCGCTCATTATTTATGTGTATTTGAGATAAATACGGTTAGTCCATTCTATGATGCAAAAAAGCGTAATCTAATCGTGAAAACCTTTTCTGACTCTTTGCGGTTAAAATGTGCAGTGTCTGAAGCAAAAGAAATGGTTGACGCAAATAATGCTGTAGATCATTCAATGTTTTTAATCGTTTACCAGATTAAGTGCGAGTAAAGTCGCTCTAACAAGCAACTAAAACGGGACTGCTAAAGTTTGGTTCAGTTCCGTTTTGTTGTACAGTACAGCCAAATTTAACTTGTCAATTATGCGGTCGATAGCTGCCAAGGAAATTATGAAGTATTTTCTCATTCTATTTTTTTGTTCTTTCTATTCTCTAGCATCATTGCCTAATGAACAAATTCACTGTCCAAAATATAATGAAGCTTTAGCACAAGAACTTGAACCAAATAAAAGGTACTTCACGGATACGGTACGGGCCAGAGTTGAGTTTGCTGCAGCGACAGATGCTGAGATCGCGCATTTCCTCCAGCAGTTCGGTGACAATGAGAGAAGAATAAAGCTTACAAGCAACGAATTATTAGCGAATAAGATTGGAGCCCCGATAGTTTACTCGATGGAGTATTACCAAGCTAAGTATTTTGGGCGAAAGGGTCATTTAACTACTCATCATGTACCAGCGGCAGTAACATATAAAACGCCTTATGGATATTTAGCTGGAGATTCGCAAGGGGAGTTTGGTGGTGAACTCGTTTTTGTGGATAACTCGGGCGTAGTTCAATTGCTTAAGGATATGAAAGTAGAGGATATCTACAAGTTTGAATTTGGTTATGTTGTTACCGAAGGCTTAAGTCATAGGTCCATTGATCATGGAATGCTCTACCTTGTAACTTTCTTGAATAAAAAGCCACATGTGTCCAAATTATTCGGTTTAATCGGTGCACCTAAAAGCAGCTTCAAACTCGCTAACGGCGATTTATTAATTAACTCCAGCGACGGTAGTCAAGTTTTGAAAAGTGACGGTTCATTAGTGAGGGTGTCGTGCAAGGGTAGCTAACAAACGCTTAAACCACAAAAAGCATAACGTTTGGCTGAGCTCACATCTTCCTTAATTTTAGCTGGCTCATGCTTAATTTAATTATAACATATTGATATATTGGAAATTTGCCCATATATAAATTGTACCTATGGAGTGAGCTTCTATTTTCCCTGTGTGGTTCAGGTAATTTGTCTAATACATGTTCAAAATGCAATATCAACGATTGGCTGCTGCAAGCTAAGCGCACACAAAGCGTTTGCATCTGAGCCTTTGTGCGAAATGATTTTGAAATAGGGATTATAGGTCTGTGATGAGAAGTGAATGGAGTCGCATTAGATCTCGCGAGCCATTGGTTACTTGTTCACCTTTGGGCAAGCGTTTGTGCCACTTTGTTTAGAGAAATTTGTAACGCGCGATTTAGTAAAAACTCGGTGATGCCTGTATTGCATGTTTACCGATTAACGCGCGTTGTGTGTAAAACCAGTATGGTTTAGGAATGGCTATGAAAAAAGACAATTTAGTTGCGTTAGTAGTTGAATATTTTGAGAAAGTAGATGCGGGGGATCCAAGCTACCTTGATTTATTTTCAGAAGATGTTGATTTTTTCTTTCCAAAATTTGGACAGACGAAAGGAAAAGACGCATTGGTGGAGTTTGGTAACAGAATTAGCCGTTCTTTAACAAGCATTAGCCATGATATTGAGGGGTTTCGAATAACAAAGGCTGGAAATACCGTTGTTGTGGAAGGGCAAGAAGGAGGTGTGATGAGCGATGGCACCACTTGGCCTGATAATCATATTTCCATTGGCCGCTTTTGCAGTGTTTTTGAGTTTACCGGACAAGTAATAAGTCGCATGTATGTATATGTCGATCCTGACTTTCCGAGTCGAGATCTGGAAAGGATCTCGGTATTGTCAGTGGCAAGTAATGCAGGATAGGCGAGTGGTACAAATTGTTTTGTACCACGGCGGTACAAGGTAAAAATATTATGTATAAAGTTGGCATTGTTTTATTTGATGATTTTACAGATGTAGATTTCTTTCTTATGTACGATCTGCTTGGTCGAACACCCGATAGCTGGACTGTGAAGATACTGGGCACTAAGGCTGAACATAAATCACAATTGGGCATTTCTGTGAAAACGGATGGTCATCTGTGTGAGGTTGATGAGCAAGATGCTGTTTTGATCACCAGTGGCTATCGTGGGATCCCTGCGGTACTGAAAGACAAAAGCTTTATGTCCGCGCTCAACCTTGACCCCACCAAACAATTAATCGGCTCGATATGTGCAGGCTCTTTTGTTTTGCATGAACTTGGCTTGCTGAAAGGGAAAAAGCTTACGACAAATCCACACGCGAAGGCAGCACTAGAAAATATGGGTGGCGATGTGCAGGACCTTCCGCTTGTTATAGAAGGTAATATAGCGACAGCAGGAGGTTGCCTTTCATTAGTCTATCTAGTTGGTTGGTTAGCAGAGCGGCTGTTTGACTCAGATAAGCGCAAAAGTATACAAAATCAGTTAATTCCCGCTGGACAGTTAGCGCTATTTGAAGAACTTATCGCTACAACTATTCACTGTGCTGAAGCTCGAAACATACAAGGTTCTGTAGAAGAAGGTTCAATTTAGTTTAGTTATCGATATAGGCTGTTTTTGAAACTGGCTAGATTTACTTTCTAGGTGGCAAAGAAATTAATTGAAAATACCAGTCAGAAAATAAGAAATCGGCGGTTGGCTGCTTTGTAGCAATTGAAGTAAAAATACACTTGAATGAAGGTTCTCAAGGAGGAAACGAAATGGATTTAAATTCTTTATTATTATTTGTCATCGCATGCCTTGCTATCAATATGATTCCTGGGCCAGATGTTATTTACATTGTTTCAAATACCATGAAAGGCAAGCTGGCCGCGGGGCTAAAAGCGGCATTAGGCCTTGGTGCTGGCTACTTTGTTCATACACTGGCAGCATGCTTAGGTTTGTCGGCGATAATTCTTAGCTCCGCTGTTGCTTTTAGTGTAATAAAGTGGCTTGGTGCAGCTTATTTGGTGTATTTGGGTATTCAGTCACTACGTTCTATGTGGCGTGGAGGGAGTCGAATAGCCTTGAATGAAGGTATTGAAAGCAACAAAAATGTATTTTTACAAGGCGTTGTGGTCAGTGTTTTGAACCCAAAAGTCGCGTTATTTTTTCTTTCATTCTTACCTCAGTTTATTGATACTTCTGCGGGCGTTGCTTCAATGCAATTGCTGGTACTTGGTTTGCTATTTAGTGCCTTGGCAACAATGTGTAATCTTCTATACGCCACGGTTGGCAGCTGGGCGTTTAGTCGAGCGAATTCTCAGCGCTATTCGCGAGTACTTGAAGGCGTATCTGGTGTTTTACTTATCGCTTTGGCAAGCAAAGTCGCCATCAGCGAGCGTTAGTGGCAGATAAAAGCACTTTAGGGCGTTGTTATCTTTGCAGTGTGGGTTTTATTGCTTGTGATTAACAACGCCTGATGGAGGGCTCAGCGTCCCTTTCGAGTGTTAGTTTATTTGCAATACCCGTAAATTGTTGAGCTGTTTATAAATACTTGCATTGTACGATTAATTACACCCTATGTTTTTACGCACATTTATCAATGCATTGAATAAACGTTGCTTGTCGCCAGAAGACAAATGCTGCGTATCTAGTTGAGCATTAAATAAGTGATTGAGCTCGCTTCCTAGGCTGCCGTGGTTGCTCAAATGTGAGGAAAAATCTTCAAGTATTTGCGCACCAAGGCTATTTAATGATTGACGTAGTGCATTTAAATCCGCGTCTTCTGCTGGTGTGCCTTCAGATAACCATTGTGCTCTATATCTATATTGGATTGCTTTGGCTGCATCCATTTGAGCTTGAAAAAAGTCTTTTACGCTGTTTTCGTTTAAACATTGCTGTTTTGCTTCTGCTAGCGCTTTTTCCAGTACAACAGTTTCACGTTTGAGATCTTCGATAGGTCGATGTTGCTGTGCTTTAAAAAGTGCGACTGCTTTCATATGACTTAAGCGACTATTTATAATGGAAAATAGTTTAGAGGCTGAGTTATGTTTGGCTGCAATGAGCGCATTTGCTTTGTTCACGACCTTAGCTAGTTCAGCTCTAGCCTGCAAAGTGCTGATCTGTTGCTCGCGTTTGGCAACGTGCATCAACGCAAATAATGTGCGGTTATCGGCATTGTTCTGTATACCTTTTTCTAGTAGAACTAATTGAGGGTAAACATTTTTAAGCGCACAGCTGCCGATAGCCACTGCACCTGAATCCAATTGACTTGTTGCCAGTAACCTTGCTGCTTCATTCGTACCTTTTGGTTCTGGAATGGGTATGATATTTTTATTTTCAAGCCAATAAGTTACCTGCTTTAGTGCGGCAGGGTGAGATGCTGCATGTGTTACTTGCTGGCGTTTATCTGTAGCAAACACACACATTTCAATAGGCATACGCACCGCAGTCTTGAGCTCAGTCACTTTGTAATCGCGAAATGCTTCCACGATAGCAGGTACTAAATGACCTTCAATGGTGGAGTTTTCTATTGCACTGAAAGCCCATTTTTCATTCTTTGCTGCTTGCGAGTAGGTATTGATTGGCGTACCAGAGTAATGGCGTTGATAGCTTTCTTGCTCCGCGAGCAAATCAAATGCCGCATGGTTAAAGCTGCCTGCTCCGGCCTGAATGTATACTTCATTATTGCCAGCACTTGGTTGTGACAGAAGAAGCGCGGATAAAATAAAAAATAAACTTAAGGCTTTCAAAGGTTTTCCAAATTGTCTCTTAAATTGGTCCAATATGATATCAAAATTGGAACGTTCTGTCTTGGTGGTTACTATTTTTAATGGCGCGTGCTGCGAAAAGCAGACCAGTAGGTTTTAACATCAATCAGCCTAATCTAACTCACACATGAAGCTTTTTACGTGATGGTGCTTGAGCACAAAATCAATAAACAAGCGTAGCCTATGTGGCATATTTTCACGATCATGATAGAGCATATTTAAGTTTCTTGCTTGTCCACTCCAAGTTGGCATAATTTGTACAAGAATTCCTTTGCTTATCCATGTGTCAGCCATAAAGCGAGGAAGGAAACCAATACCTAAGCCTTCTATAACGCTTTGTGATACGACGTTTAAATCATCGGCTTCTAAGCGGACTTCCTTGTTTGGGGTGTAGCAAAACTTTTCCCCAGTATTTTTATGAATCAAATACCATGTTTTGACAGGATTGCTAATGATTATTGGTATTTTTTCTAGCTGTTGGGGATGCTTTACATCATATATATTCGCCATATTAGGGGGGGCACATATAATGGATTCAAACTGTTCTAACGGACGGACAATCCATTCTTGAGGTGCGTCTTCACTTACCCGAAAAGCGATGTCGATTTGCTCGTTTTCAAGGTCAATATTTTTATTTGATAACGATAGCTCTATGGTGATACTCGGATAACGACGCAAGAATTCATTAAATATATGAGCTAGCTTGTGTTGTGTCAGATTATTTGGTGCTGAGATGCGTATTTTACCACTGGCTGCGCGTTTTTCATCAGAAAGGGCACTACCGATATGTTGTAGCTGTTCGAGTAGTGGCCCACATTGCTGTAAGTAAAGGGATCCTGTACTCGTTAACGTGATCTTGTGCGCATCTCTATGTAGCAAGCGAAGTTTGAGAGATTGTTCTAGCTGTTTAATTCGTCTGCTTAATGTTGAGATTGGCATACCAAGCGATTGGGCTGCTTTGCTAAAGCTTCCTTGCTGCGCGACAACCCAAAATAAGCGCATATCGTCGAGTGAATAATGAGTTTCCATATTTGCAACCTAATTTGCCATTAATCGCTGTATCTTGTTAAAAGTGGAATATATAGACTTGTACCTCCTCTGGTCAATGAGTTTTTACAGAACATGAAAAATCCCCTTTATACAGTCATGATGATGCTGGTTTGTGCTTTTGCTTGGGGCAGTGTATTTCCAATTGCAAAACTGATCCTACATGATATGTCGGGTTTAACGCTGTCTATTTGGCGTTTTGCAATCGCGGTTGTTTGTCTCGCACTATTTATGTATTTAACAGGAAAGCGCCTCGTTTCTTTGTCTTTCAAACAGATTATTGCTTTGGCTGTGATAGGTGCAGTTGGGGTGGGAGGTCTTAACTTTGCTTTATTTTCGGGCTTGGAACAAACTTCAGCAATTAATGGTGCGTTGATCATGGCATTGAGCCCAATTGTTACGGCATTTATTAGCGCTATAGTGAACCAAACTAGGCTTACAAAAATACAGTTGTTGCAATTGCTATTCGCCTTTTCAGGTGTTTTATTGGTGATCACAGGTGGTGACCTACAAGTTTTGCTCAACTTTGCGTTAAACCGAGGTGATCTCACTATCGTTGCTGGTATGGTCGCATGGTCAAGCTACACTGTGTGTGCCTCGAAAGTCTCAAACTGGTTGCCGCCACTAGAGTTTTCATTGGTCACGATGGCAATGGGGCTTATGGCTTTGTGCTTTATTAGCTTGTTCAAAGCACAGGTTCACCCTTGGCAGGAACTAATGGCATCATCTTGGTTTTCAGTTGCCTGCGTACTATATATTGGTGTTTTTGGCACTGTCGTTGGATACCTTTGTTGGAATAATGGGGTGAAAAGACTTGGTTCGGCAAAAGCATCGTTATACTTTAATTTGGTGCCTGTTTTTGCAGCTGTAGTTTCGTTTATGATGGGGCAATCAGTTAGCACGGTTCAAATTACAGGAATGCTGATCGTTCTAATTGGTTTGACGCTGCCAAGCTTAATTAATTTGATTTTTAATGGACGTACACTTTCACTGTCTTCAAAAGCTTAACAAACATTAAATTTGCTTATCCGAAGTTGAGATTAAGTACTAGAGCGGGGGGAGGTTAACACTCGCTCAATAATATAGAGGTGATTTACTGGTTATGTTTTTTTGTGTTGAATTTGTGGAGCAGTTTTTCACTGGGTGAATGAGTTTTTCTTTATCAGGTGGGCAGTATGCTTTAACCATGCTTTCATTTCTACATTGATAAAAATGTGCTTTAAGTGAATGTTTTACCTCTTCGTTTTCCAGTTGCTGTTATTGTAATGATTGTTTATCTCTAAACTCATCATTAATCATACGCTGCCATTGATTATCCAATTCACCAGATTGTTTGAGCTCCAATAGACCTTCGTTAAAACGATTCTTTAGCGCTTCACTACCGCTTAAAGTCTTAGGGAATAGGACATGTGCTGTATAAGTTATTAGGGGTTTGCTACTTGCATGGATCTGGTTAGCATCGGCAGGGGTAAAGTGTTTTTTTAATAGTGCCTGCATTGCTGTTTCACTTAATAGGACCATATCGACTCGGTTGTTGAGCAACATTTTCAAGCTGTGTTTGTCGTTGTTTACCATCAAAACGTCTAACTCACCTTCTTTGACGAGTTTATGAAACTCAGGGACATACTCATAACCCAATGTAGCGCTAATTCTATAATCTTTAAGGTCTTGAATTGTCGTCCACTTTGGTAACTGAGTGTTTTTTCGAAAGTAGAGCAGTAACTTTCCTTGATAAATTTGCTCACTGCAATAAAAATCCTTTAAATACGCCTCCTCGCATACCCAATATGATGCCAAATCAAACTCTCCTCGCTTTGCAGATTGAAAGCTGCGTTTCCAAGGAAGGTAAACGAACTCAGTGTGGTAGCCTTGATTATTGAGTATTAGCCGAATGACATGATTGATAAACCCATCGTCTATTAAATTTTGGCCAGTAAAAGGTGGGTATTCGCCCGTTGCAACTCGCACGTTGACAGTCGTTTGTGAAAAAGCAAAAAAAGAGAATAAAACACATAATACAGGAGTAATTTTAATCATGTTTTTTGCGTGCAAATATATACTAGAGCTTTAACTATAGTCCGATTGCGAGATTAACACAGTATGGATGTGGGCATGATGTAGAGCGGATGTAGGTGTGAGCAAAGCTGCTTTGGTAGCACAAAATAGGCGATTTTCACTGAATTTCATGAATTTATTTTTATAGTAATACGTTAGCAACAATCCGCACAAATTCGAAAGCACGTGTCTATACTGAGTTTTAGTGCCCTTAAATCGGAGCTAAATATGACCCGTTTCCTCCTTTGCGTTGTAAGTTTGCTTTTCTCACTGTGTGTCGCTGCAAGTGAAATAAATGATTGGCAGTGGCATAAATTAACGGCAAAAAGCCAAGTAGGCTCTAATCAGATGAATGCGCAGCTGTATACGCTCAACTCTGAGTTGCTTGCCAACAACCTTTACGATTTAGCTGGTAGCTCAAACACTATTTTGGTTATGCTGCCTGATGTAAAAGGCCGTTTCGTTGAATATGTCATTCGACATGACTCAATTATGGCTGCCAGTCTCCAGCAAAAATATCCGATGATCCGAAGTTACTCTGGGTTTCAAAAAAGTGCGCCAGAAAATACAGGGCGTTTTGATATTGGTCCGAATGGCTTTTTTGCTTTTTACAACGCGAACGGCGAAACAATTTATATAGACCCTCGGCAAGAAGGGTATTTATTGTACCAAAAAGGCAAGCGTGCAGGTTTATGGCGAGATACGGTTGTTCAAAGCCCTTTGGATGTACCCATGTCACAGCGCCAAGCCAGAGGGCCACTCATTGCCAATGGCGGTGCAGTTGAGATGGTTACGTATCGTTTGGCCGTCACAACCAGTGACGAGTACACCACATTTTATGGTAATAAGACGCAGGCGCTTAATGGTATCGTAACTACCATCAACCGTGTCAATCAAATCTATCAAGTTGACATCGCGGTTAAACTAGAGTTGATTGCAAACAATGACACTCTTATTTTTACTGAGAACGACCCTTACGATAATGGCGAACTAAACGACACGTTATCGGAAGTGCAAAACCAAATTGACACACTCATTGGTGCGGCTAATTACGATGTTGGGCATCTCATGGCTACGTCTGGGGCTGGCTTAGCTGCGCTGGGCGTTATATGTGCTGATGGGGCGAAAGCGCAAGGGATGACTGGCATAGGTACGCCACAGGGAGACGCTTTTGATGTTGATTATGTTGCCCATGAATTAGGTCACCAGTTTGGTGCAAATCATACCTACAATGGTTCTGCTGGTTCGTGCACTACACGTGAAAGCAACTCCGCTTATGAGCCCGGCAGTGGCGTTACCATTATGGGCTACGCGGGGATCTGTAGCGATGAGGATTTGGCTTCTAATTCAATCGCAATTTTTCACTCGCATAGTATTGATGAAATCAACACGCATTTAACTCAAGGCACAGGGTCTACCTGTGGTTCATTGCAAGACAATGGCAATAAAGCGCCGATTGCCAACGCTGGCAGTGATTACACGATACCTGCAAATACGCCCTTTATGCTCACGGGTTCCGCCAGTGATGCAAATACGAGCGATAACTTATCTTATGCATGGGAGCAGCTGGATTTAGGGAGTGCGACTGCAAGCGCTGCTCAGCTCAAAGATAATGGTCAAGGTCCAATGTTTAGACCTTATTTATCTAGTTCGTCAGCAACACGTTATTTTCCTTTACTAGCTGACGTTATTTCGGGGCAAGTTACAAAGGGAGATGGTTATCCTACAACCGACAGAACAATGACATTTAGGTTCATTGTACGTGACGGTAATGGGGGAGTTAGTTTTGACACAGCCACCGTTACAAGCGTGTCTGGGGCCGGCCCATTTACCATCACATCACCTGATGAAACGTCTAGCGCTGATAGCAACAATGCCATTACAGTCACTTGGAATGTTGCCAACACAAATGTTGCTCCTGTATCGTGTGCGAATGTGAGCATTGTGCAAACCAATAGTGATGCGACTCAAATGCAGACGGTGCTTGCCCAGACTCCGAATGATGGAAGTCAGCAAGTGACTTTGATGGGCAGTGCAAGCAATAAAGCGAGAGTTATGGTCAAGTGTGCGACAAGTACATTCTATGCATTGTCAAAAGAGTTCGATTTGGCGCAAACGCTGGCTGTTGTGTCTCAGCAAACGATCAGTGCGGCAGAGGACTCTCCAATCACATTGAGTGCTTCACAGTTTTCTGTGGTGAATCAGCAAGCAGGTTCTAATTTATCCCTAACCATTCGAGCGGGTACGAACTATACGTTCTCTGGTAGTACAGTAACACCGAGTGAAAACTATAATGGCACTTTGAATGTCAACATCACATTAAGTGACGGGAGCAGCTCCACTAATCATGTTGCCACTGTGCAAGTCACCCCCGTAAATGATGCGCCAACTGTCACAGGCCAGCAAACTCTTACGGTAAATGAGGATGAATCAATTACGTTGGGCGTGAGTCAGTTTGAAGTCGTTGATATTGATAGTACCGCTTTTTCTTTAACTTTGGAGGCAGGAGATAATTACAGCACAGATGCAAATATGGTATTTCCTGATGAAAACTATAATGGTTTATTGGAAGTGTCTGTAGTCATTAAAGATCAGGCTGGTGCCTCCACAAACTTTGCTGCTCAAATCACGGTGACACCTGTCAATGATGCTCCTGTGGCAGTTAACGATTCAGCAACAGCAGTTCAAGGGCAATCAACGACGATTGATGTTATCGCAAATGATTCGGATATAGATGTGGATACACTGACTTTGACCGATGTCTTATACGATGGTACTGGTACGGCGGTTATTTCAGGCAATTCAATCATATACCAATCGGCAGCAAGTTTTACTGGCCAAGAACAATTGGTGTATAGCCTGTCAGATGGTAATGGTGGTACAGCTCAGGGGACATTAACGATTCAAGTACAGACAGAACCTGTTGCACCACCTGCAAACTTGGATGGCGGTTCCTCAGGCGGAGGTAGTATGGGGTCATTCATGTACATGCTATGCTTGTTGGCAATCGGCTGTGTCATCAGAAATATAAGAAGGAGTTATGTACATGCGTGAGCTAGTTTTTGCGCTGTGTTCACTGACAATGCTAGGCTGCCAAATAACAAGCTTGGATGATGAAAAAACAGAGCCTGAGCTTGTGCTGGATGAAAGGCCTATGGAGTGGTTTTTAGCAACTCCAGTTGAGCGCGTAATTGAAGCACATAACTCAAAGCAGGTATTTGGTTTAATTGCGCTCAATCGCAGGGGCTATTTTTATCCCAAAGTTGGCATGGCAAGGGCCCCATTAAAAATGAAGGACGGCTGTAAAACGTGGTTACTCAAAGCTTCTAGTGACGTTGTCAGTAGTGAGCAAGCGCGAGAAAATATGTCAAAGCTGCAAGAGTTCGCAACCAAGTTCAATATGGCTATGGAAAATAAGTGTTTGCCATAAAAGAGGCGAGACGTTATGCGTACTAGCTTTGTCTTGAGCTGACAGTTACCCGTTTTTCAATCGGTGGCTGTCATTTTAGATTTGAGCTAAATGACTCTGTAACTAAATCTGTGTAACTGCCTATTATTAATCCTTAAAAAGGGTTTAGGATAGGCAATGATGAATAAGAAAGAACTGGAAG
>NZ_JBSVEM010000039.1:0-18097 GCF_056312285.1 Pseudoalteromonas sp. ABE4_541 | reverse complement strand
TGAAAGTCTCGGTGATCTGCCGCCAGCAGCTTACCGGGCAAAGTTAGAAAACTCTAGTTTACAGGTGTCTCACTGACGGGGAAGTGGACAAAGTGTTTGCTCACAACGCCCAATATTTTGTTTACCTGATATGCTGGGTTGTAGGTGCATTCAGTTGTTTGCGGATGAGAGGGCTCATTCGATTAGATAGGCGGTATTTTGTTTTTTATAGTATGTATTTTTATAGATGCAATTCGCTTTCCGAAATGGCTTTGGTTGTTTAAAAATTATGTGTACTTTAGCTATACACTTTATCTAATTCATTTTCCGATTTTTTTGTTTGTGTTTTCCTTGGTCGACGAGGTTTACCTAGCATTAAGCCTATTAGAAAAGTTAGCATTTTTATCTGTACTTTTTATAACAACTGTTGGTTTATCAGCTTTTTTGGCAAAAAAATTAGAAACGGTGAAATATTTTAGAAAGATAGTTTTTAACAAATACAAGCCCGTTAAGGTAATTTAGGTCCCCCAAAGTAATTCGGGGCATTAAGAGTTTTTAGAGAAAAAAATGTGTGGAATAGTTGGATTCAATTTTAAAAGCGAAAATAATGACTTCTTGAGTCTTGCTCCTCATAGGGGACCTGATAGCTCTGACTATACGTATATCGGTGGTTATACGTTGGGGCACAACAGACTGGCTGTTGTTGATCACAACGAAGAGTCGAATCAACCTTTTTACTCCGAGTGTGGAAAATATGTCATCGTTTTTAATGGTGAAGTGTATAACCATGCTGATTTACGAAAAGATTTGGCCGGAAAGTACCCATTCAAAACAAAATCCGATACTGAGGCGATGTTATACGCCTATATCGAATATGGTGATGAATTCGTACACAAATTGAGAGGGATGTTTTCTTTTGTAATTTACAATTCAGTTTACGATGAACTGTTTTGTGCAAGAGATAGAATTGGCATAAAACCACTCAATTATTACTTCAAAGATGGCAAGTTCATTTTTGCGAGTGAAATAAATGTAATTGCAAAGCTACTTGAAGAGAAGCCAAGTATCAATCAAGAGGCGATCAGGCAGTACATGAAGTATTTATACGTGCCTTGTCCCGATACGATTTTTACGGATATTAAAAAGTTACCTCCTGGCCATGTTATGAAATTAAAAGATGGAGAGTTAACGAGTAAACCGTATTGGGAAGCATCGCAATTTGTCGGTAAAAACTTAGGTTTAAGCGAAGGTGAAATACTTGAAGAGTTAGATTACCTTTTCGATGATTCTGTTAAGACTCGAATGATCGCTGATGTTGAATTGGGATCGTTTTTAAGTGGTGGCATTGATAGTAGCCTTATTCTTTACTTCATGCAGAAGAATTCGGAAAAGAAAATCAACACCTATACCTTGGGTTTTGAAAATGCCGATAGGTATGATGAGTCTAGCGATGCAATGTTAATGGCGAAGCATTTTAATACTAATCACCAAGAGATATTAATTAAACCTGATGTCGTCAGTCTATTACCTAAAATGGTGAAGCATTTTGGGGAACCTTTCGCTAGCCCAACTTCTTTGCTTATTCATGAGTTAACGAAAGAGACTAAGAAATTTGCAACAGTCGCGCTTGCAGGTGATGGTGGCGATGAGGTTTTTGGTGGTTATCCAAAATATCAGGGGGTTCAATTAGCTGAAAAGTTGAATGCGGTTCCTAAATTTGTATTTAATGGGATTGCAAAGGTTACAGACTTAATCCCAGTGAATACATCAGGCAACCATTTGCCTCGTAGAATAAAAGCATTTGCATCTTCACTTAGTAAAAATGCCGCACAAAGGTATGACGACTGGTCGGCGTACATTAGCGATGAAGATTTAAGTAAGCTATTTAAAGAAGACATCGGTTTTAGCAGTATCGTTTATGATAGCTGGAATTCGTTGGATACTGGTGATGGCATAATCACAAGCTCCCTAGTTGATTTAAGAACATATTTACCCAACGATATGTTGTACTATGGGGATATTATGAGTATGGCAAATGCGTTTGAAGTAAGGTTCCCATTGATTGATCACAACATCGTTGAGTTTATGACAAGTATAGACTCGCAGTGGAGAATCAAAAATGGTCAAACTAAGTACTTAATGAAAAGGTTACTGCAAGGAAAGGTACCTGATCAAATCATCGCGAAGAAAAAACTTGGTCTTAATCCGCCAATGGGCATATGGCTGAAGCGTGATTTAGCGCCATTGTTGGAAGAGTACTTGTCAAAAAGTGTAATCGAAGAGAGAGGGATCTTTGATTATAAATATGTCCAACAGATAATTGATGAATTTACCACTAATAGAAAAGACCGTTCACTTAACTTGTGGGCCATGGTCGTATTAGAAGAATGGTTTAGGCAATATTTAGATTAATTTTAAACAAATCGAGAAACTTAAAGTGACGACTAATAATTATCAAGTCTGTACTAACTGCGTAATGGACACAACGGATTCGAAAATCACTTTTGATGAGAATGGAGTATGCGATCATTGTACTACATTTTACAATGATATAGAGCCTAACTGGCACACAGATGAAAAGGGATGGGCAGAAATCACAAAGATTGCTGCTGACATTAAAAAGGAAGGTGAAGGTAAAGAGTTTGATTGCATTATTGGTATGAGTGGCGGTATTGACAGTTCATACCTAGTTTACTTAGCAAAAGAGAAACTTGGTTTAAGACCATTAGTTTTTCATGTTGACGCTGGTTGGAACTCTCAGCAGGCTGTTCACAACATTGAGCAAATAGTAGATCGACTTGGCTTAGATCTTTATACAGAAGTTATCGATTGGGAAGAAATGAAAGACTTGCAGCTTTCTTTCTTCAAAGCGGGTGTTTCTCATACAGATACGCCGCAAGATCATGCATTCTTTGCGACTATGTACAAGTTTGCTTCGAAGCATAAAATTAAACATATTTTAACGGGCGGTAACTACTCAACAGAGTGTATTCGAAACCCGTTGGAATGGATGTATTTCCAGTCAGACTCTCGTCAGATTAAAGATATTCAAAAGAAGTTTGGTACGAAGAAGCTGAAAAACTTCCCGTTGACAAATATCTTATGGCACAAAATTTACTTGCCATATATCAGAGGGATTAAGTTATATAGGCCACTTGACTTTATGCCTTATGACAAAGAGGAAGCAACGCGGTTTTTAGTTGATAACTACGGTTATCAGCGCTATGCACAAAAACACTTTGAGTCTCGTTTTACACGTTTCTATGAGGCTTATTGGCTGTATAAGAAGTTTGGCTATGACACTCGTAAAGTACAGTACTCTAGCTTGATTGTTACAGGTCAAATGACGCGAGAAGATGCGTTGGAAAGACTCAAAAAGCCACCATATGACCCAGAGACAATCGATGATGATTTCAGCTACATTGCCAACAAGCTTGGTATCACGACTGAAGAACTAAGAGGTTATTTGGAAGCGCCTAACAAAACCTACAAAGATTATAAGAACCAGCAATCTATTTATGATTTAGGTGCAAAGGTAATGAGAAAGCTTGGTCTTGAGAAAGGCGGCAAAAGATGATCGCTATAGTAGATTATGGCTCTGGGAATATTCAGGCCATTCAAAACATATTTACTAAGTTAAAGATTGAGACTTTTTTTGCAAGTACGCCGGAAGATTTAAAAAAGGCGAACAAGATTATCTTGCCAGGTGTTGGCGCTTTTGATGAAGCGATGACACAACTAGAAAAATCAGGAATGAGAGCAGCGCTCGATCACTTTGCGATGGTTGAAAAGAAACCTGTCTTAGGGATTTGTGTTGGTTTACAAATCATGGCGAAAAGCAGTGATGAAGGTGAATTATCTGGGCTTGGCTGGTTTGACGCGTCAGTTAAGAAGTTCGATGAGTCAAAGATAGACTTTAAGCCGAAACTGCCACATATGGGATGGAACGAAATTGAGCCGACAGAATCACATCAGTTGTTAAATGACATAGATTGTGAAAAAGGGTTCTATTTTATCCATTCATATTACTTTGATGCGCACGATCCAAAGGACGTGCTGATCAAAGCTCACTACGGTGATGACTTTTGCTGTGCTGTGAGAAAAGACAATATATTTGGATTTCAATTTCATCCTGAGAAAAGTCACTCAAATGGTATTAACTTATTTAAGAATTTTGCAGAGTTTTAATTATGCTGAGATCAAGAGTATCCCCATGTTTACTTGTTCATAATAAAGGGCTTGTAAAAACTGTAAAATTTAAAGATGCTAAGTATGTTGGGGATCCAATCAATGCAGTTAAAATTTTCAACGAAAAAGAGGTTGATGAACTGATTGTGTTGGATATTGACGCAACAGTTGAAAACAAATCACCCGATTATCAAATGATTAAGCATTTGGCCAATGAGAGTCGTATGCCATTGTGTTATGGAGGAGGTATTAAAACGCCCCAACAAGCACAAGAAATTATTAAACTTGGCGTCGAAAAAGTCGCTATTTCAAGTGAAGCGCTAAGAAATCCATCGGTTCTTAAAGAAATTGCAGGAGTTATAGGAAAACAGAGCGTAGTTGTTGTTTTAGATGTTAAAAAAAACTTTCTTGGCGGGTATGAGATCTACACCCACAATGGAAAGAAAAAAGTTACAAAAAAGTTTGAGCAGATCATATCTGAATTAGAAGAAGTTGGAATCGGTGAGTTAGTTATTAACTCAATTGACCAAGATGGAATGATGAAAGGTTACGACATCAAGTTAGCTGAAAAAGTTCGAGAGCTAGCCAGTGTTCCACTCACAATACTTGGTGGAGCAGGCTCCATTCAAGATATTTTAAAGTTGATTGAAAAGTTTAAAGTTATCGGTGCTTCCGCTGGGAGTCTTTTTGTTTTTAAAGGTATTTATAAAGCGGTACTTATTAACTATATGACTCAAGACGCCCTCGCAAAAGTTAGAGAGATCGCACGCTCACAACAAGGAAAGTAAAATGAAACAAATTCTTCAAGATATGGCGAAAGGTGGCTCATCAATAGTGGAGTCACCAGTACCTCGAGATAATAAAAATCACTTAATTATTAATACAACAACTACACTAATCTCAGCTGGAACAGAGCGGATGCTAGTCGATTTTGGTAAAGCAAATCTAATCGATAAGGCACGTTCACAACCCGATAAAGTCAAAATGGTGCTCGAAAAAGTACAAACTAATGGCTTGATGACAACTCTAGATGCTGTTAAATCCAAACTCGCTCAACCTTTACCTTTAGGGTATTGTAATGTTGGTTGTGTTCATAGTTTAGGTAAAGAGGTCGATGATTTTAAGGTAGGGGATCGAGTCGTATCAAATGGCCCACATGCTGATGTAGTTCGAGTTAGCAAAAACCTAGTTGCAAAAATTCCAGATAATGTTTCTGATGAAGAAGCCTCATTTACGGTTGTTGCAAGTATTGGATTGCAAGGTATACGTTTAGCCAACCCAACTATGGGTGAATGCTTCGTAGTTACCGGTGTAGGTCTAATTGGCTTACTAACAGTTCAAATGTTACGAGCTCAGGGCTGTAGAGTTTTAGCAATAGATTATGATCAAGCTAAGCTGGAGTTGGCCAGAGAGTTTGGAGCTGAGACTTGTAATCCTGGAAAAGGCGAAGATCCTGTTGCCGTGGGGCTTGAATTTAGTAGAGGTGTAGGTGTCGATGGCGTTATCATCACTGCATCTACCAAGTCTAATGATCCGGTTACACAAGCTGCGAGAATGAGCCGCAAACGGGGTCGAATTATACTTGTTGGTGTTACAGGGCTAGAATTGAGCCGTGCCGATTTCTATGAAAAGGAATTAACATTTCAAGTATCATGTTCTTATGGACCAGGCCGTTACGATCCCAGTTATGAAGAGCAAGGAAATGACTACCCACTTGCGTTTGTACGCTGGACAGAACAGCGTAACTTTGAAGCTATTCTTGATATGATGGCAGGTGGTCAGTTAAATGTTGAGCCATTAATTACACATCGCTTTAAGTTTGAAAATGCAAGTGATGCATATGAGCTACTTACTTCGGATAAAAGTGCCTTGGGAATATTATTGCAGTTTGAGTCAGAACCCGAAGCTCGGCACGTTAAAACTGTATCATTGAATCCTGCAATAAATTATCAATCAAATGAACCTGTAATAGGTTTTATTGGTGCCGGTAATTATGCTTCAAGAGTATTAATACCGGCCTTTAAGAAAGCTGGAGCGCAACTTCATAGCATCTCTACCTCTGGTGGGATCAACGGAGTAATTCATGGTGAGAAATCGGGCTTTGTAGAAGCAACTACCGACACACAAGCCATGATTAACAATGATGATATTAACACTGTTGCTATCGTCACTCAGCACAATAGCCATGCAGCTTTTGTCAAGGCAGCTCTTGAGGCTGGTAAAAATATATTTGTAGAGAAACCATTGGCAATCAACTATGAAGAATTAGGTGAAGTTGAGGCTGCTTATAAAGAGGCTTGTGAGAAGGGTATAACACCTAAGTTAATGGTTGGCTTTAATCGTCGTTTTTCACCTCAAGTGCAAAAAATAAAACAGTTACTTGAGCCAATAAAAGAGCCAAAATCCTTTATTATGACCATGAACGCTGGTGCTATTCCAGCTAGCCATTGGACTCAAGATACAAATATAGGTGGGGGTAGGATCATTGGTGAGGCCTGTCACTTTGTTGACTTAATGCGCTTTTTAGCCGGAAGTGAAATTGTTTCTGTTCAAGCTCGAAGAATGGGTGACACTGACTCGGTAGAAGTAACTGAAGATAAGGCCGCAATAATTTTAGGCTTTTCCGACGGGTCATTTGGTACTATCCATTACTTTGCGAATGGTTCAGCTAGTTTTCCTAAAGAACGTGTTGAGGTATTTACCAATGGTAAAGTCTTACAGCTGGATAATTTTGTCAAATTAAGAGCTTATGGTTTTAAAGGATTTAAGAAAATGAACCTTTGGAAACAAGATAAAGGGCAAGGCCTATGTTCTAAATTATTTCTTGACTCTATTCGAGATGGCCAATGCGCACCAATTTCTATAGATGAAATCTTTGAAGTGGCAAAAATTTCAATAGATATTGCTGAGCAATTAAGAAATCAATGAGAACTAAAATAAAAATGCTACTTAAGATATTTCATACTCTAAAATATCTTAAGTTTAAGCAGGTCTACTATAGAGCTTTTTATAAGCTAGTAAAACCAAAAGTATCTAAAGCAGTTTCTCCACAGCACCATACTTGGGTCTGGAATGGCCCAGAACTTAATTCACAAAGTATACTCACAAATACGAAAGTAGAGTTTTTAAATCAGCCTGGAGATATATCAACTTCAGCAGACTGGAACTGCCAGAGTAAAAGTAAACTTTGGTTGTATAACCTTCATTATTTTGATGATTTTAGCGCACGGAACTCAATTGATAGGCATGATTTACACAGAGCCTTGATCGAGCGGTGGATAGATGAAAACCCTCCTTGTTTGGGAAACGGCTGGGAACCTTATCCTATTTCATTACGTCTCGTGAATTGGGTGAAGTGGTGCAGCAAGCAAAAAACGGTCTCCCCCTTATATAAGCGAAGTATGCTTGAGCAAGCCGATGCGCTTGTCCAACAACTCGAATATCATATTTTAGGTAATCACTTATTTGCTAATGCTAAAGCTTTGATATTTGTGGGTGCTTATTTAAGTGGTAGCCAAGCAGAGCGCTATTTAAGAATTGGTACTGATATATTAGAAAAAGAGTTGGCAGAGCAGTTTTTAGATGATGGTGCACATTTTGAATTATCTCCAATGTACCACGAAATTTTACTCTGGGATCTGCTGGAATTAATTGACTTAGCTAATACAAGTGACAGCGATTTCTTAAGAAATTATCTAGAGCGATGGAAAGTGCTAGCAGAAAAAGCTCTTAGCTGGCTTCAAGCAATGGTGCATCCAGATGGCGAGATTAGCTTTTTTAATGATGCGGCTATAGGGGTTGCTAAGCGGCCTAAAGAGATAATTAATTATGCTAAAAAGCTTGGCTTATCAATTGATTTTAATTGTAATAACTTGATTACACATCCAGCAAGTGGTTATAGCAGAGTTACCTTCGATAACTATAGCCTTATTTTTGATCATGCCAATGTAGGGCCCGATTATTTACCGGGTCACGCACATGCTGATACTTTAAGTTTTGAATTATCCATTGGTATGCAAAGAGTTTTTGTAAATTCAGGTACTTCATTATATGGCGTTAGCAAAGAGCGTATCAGGCAGCGTGGAACCGCAGCTCATAATACTGTTGTTGTAGAGAATACCAACTCCTCACAAGTTTGGTCCGGCTTTAGAGTTGCTAAACGAGCTTATGCAAAGCTAAAAACAGCAATGCTTGCTAATGGTAGTGCAATTTTTGTTGCAAGCCACGATGGTTACCTTAAACAAAGTCCTAAAGTTACTCATACTAGAAAATTAGAATGTTCGAATAGCTACATAAAAATCAGTGATGATCTATCAAGCGCAAAAGCTGCTTGTTTCCACTTGCATGTTCATCCTGAGCTTAATGTTGTGGACACCTCAGATCATGAGTGTGATATTTTCATGAAAAATAGTAGGCTATGCACTTTGTTTAGCAAACATCCTTTAGAGGTTAAAGAAAGTACATGGCATCCAGAATTTGGAAAGTCAGTTGTAAACAAAAAAATTGAGATTAGTTTTGATAATGGTAGCTTACAAACTGAAATAAAAATAATTAAGGGATTGGTGTGAGAATACTCGTTTTATCTTTTTACTTTAGACCAGATCTTTGTGCAGGTTCATTTAGAGCTAGTGCTTTGGTTGAGGAGCTAAAACAGCAGCAAGGTGTTGAAATTGATGTGATCACAACTATGCCTAACCGCTATGCGAGCTTTAGTGCAGGAGCAGAACAAACAGAGGTCGACGACAATGTAAGAGTGCGCCGCGTGGAGCTACCCTCACATAAAAGTGGCATGCTTGATCAAATAAAATCCTTTTTTTCTTTTTATAAACAAGCTAACCAAGCAATTAAAGGTGAACAGTATGATTTAGTTTTTGCTACTAGCTCTAGGTTATTTACTGCATTTTTGGGAGCTAGAATAGCTAGAAGAAAAAATCTACCTCTCTATTTAGATATACGTGATATTTTTGTCGATACCATAAAAGATGTATTAAACCCTAAGCTAGCATTCATCATTAAGCCAATTTTGAGTGTGGTTGAGAATTACACATTCTCAAATGCAGAACACATTAACCTCGTATCTAAAGGTTTTGAGGAATACTTTTCTTCACGATACAAAAAGCCTACATACACATTTTTTACCAATGGAATAGATAAAGAGTTTTTAAGCTTTAAAGATAAAAGTGCAAATTCTGCAGATAGTAATGGAATAAAAACAGTTTTGTATGCTGGTAACATAGGTGAAGGACAAGGGTTAAATACCATCTTTCCAGAACTTGCTCAAGCAGCTAAAGAACAATACCATTTTAAAATTATTGGTGATGGTGGGCGAAAAAATATACTTCTCGCCAATTGTAAAGGGGTTGAAAATATCTCCTTTTACCCACCGGTTAATAGAAAGCAACTTCTAGAAGAGTATGGCAAAGCTGATGTACTATTTTTGCACTTGAATGATTATTCTGCTTTTGAAAAAGTGCTACCTTCTAAAGTGTTTGAGTATGCAGCTACAGGGAAACCAATTCTTGCTGGTGTTAGTGGATATGCTGCGAAATTCATTCAAGAAGAAATAAGTAATGGGGCTGTGTTCTATCCAGGGGATGATAAGGCTGCCCTAAGTGCGTTAAGTGACTTAAATCGTCATTATACTGACAGGAAAAACTTCATCTCTAAGTACACTCGTTCAAATATTATGAAAAAAATGTCAGAATCAATTTTGTCATATCGAGACGAAAAATGAATAGTTTATTGATCACAGGTTATTCTGGCTTTGTCGGTAGTCTGTTAGCAAGGGAGCTTAAGAGCACTAACACGTTGAAGCTTTTGGGCCGAAAAGAATCTAACCTTGGGCAAGTTTATAAACATAATATAGATGAGAACTCTGACTACTCCGATGCGCTGAGTGGTGTGACTTGCGTTATACATTGTGCTGCACGTGTTCACATAATGAAAGATCGCTCTGTCGACCCCTTAGCTGATTATAGAGCTGTGAACACTTACGGTACATTAAATTTAGCTAAGCAAGCTGCGAAAGCTAAAGTAAAACGTTTTATATTTATTAGCACCATAAAAGTGAATGGAGAAAGTACCACAGGAAGATCAGCGTTTACTTCATTAGATACACCAAAACCTGAAGACTTTTATGGTGTTTCTAAGTTAGAGGCAGAACAATTGCTAATAGAGCTTGGTAAAGAAACAGGGATGGAGATCGTTATTGTGCGTCCACCGCTTGTTTATGGAGAAGGTGTGAAAGCTAATTTTGCATCTTTAATGAAACTTGTAGGTGAGGGAGTGCCATTACCATTCAGGTTAATAAACAGTAACAAACGCAGTTTGGTATCTGTTTATAACTTTGTGGATCTAATCAAAGTGTGTATTGAACATCCAAGAGCCGCTAATCAAATTTTCTTAGTGAGTGATGATAATGATATATCAACTGCTGAAATGGTGTCGCTCATGGCGAGAGTGCAAAGTAAGCCAAATCTTTCACTTCCAGTGCCTTTATGGTGTTTTCATTTAGTCGGGATACTGTTTGGTAAGCAGGGGTTCGTTGATAGGTTAACGGGATCATTGCAAATAGATATCACTCATACAAAGAACACTTTAAATTGGAAACCTCCATACTCCATCGAACAGGGTTTCAAACTTTCAGCTAAAAATTAAGACATGGAATATTCAATGATACGTTTACTCGACTTTTTATTTGCCTTATTTGGCCTTTTATTCGCACTTCCTTTCTTGGTTATTTTATACGTTATTGGCCTATTTGATACTGGCTCTCCAATCTTTACTCAAGAGCGTGTAGGTAGGAATAAAAAGCCATTTATTTTAGTAAAGGTTAGAACAATGAAAGTAGATACGGCTTCTGTGGCAAGTCACCTTGCGAGTACCTCTTCGATTACACCATTTGGGCATTTTCTTCGCAAAACAAAATTAGATGAACTTCCTCAGCTATGGAATGTGCTTAAAGGAGAAATGAGTTTAGTAGGACCACGACCTGGTCTTTTTAACCAAGAAGAATTAACCGCAGCACGCGAAGCTAAAGGTATTTACTCTGTTAGACCAGGTATAACAGGACTCGCTCAGGTTAATCAAATCGACATGTCTACCCCGGAGTTGCTTGCCGAAACTGACCGCAAAATGATTGAACACCTGTCACTGTCAAGCTATTTCAGGATAATATTTATGACAATATCAGGAAAAGGTGCGGGGGATAGAGTTAATAAGCAATTGAAATAAAACTAGCATTTGCAGAATCGAGATGTCTGGTATTTATTTTGTATCTTTTTTTTCTATAAGTCGAAGCTTGTACTAGTCTTTTAATCGCTTGGTTTTATTTACTGATTAGAATAACAAGGAAACACGATGGATAGTTGGTTTCGCGCCTTACTAGGCGCTTCTCGTAGCCAAAAACGACTTATTACTTTAGCACTAGACTCTGTTTTTATTATATCAGCTTTTTGGTTGGCGCTAATTGTTAGGCTCGATAGCATTGCTCCTTTAACTGTCACCAAAAATTGGGTGTTATTGGCTATTCTTTTACCAGTAAGTTTGTTTGTTTTTGTCCGCTTAGGGCTTTATCGTGCTGTTCTGCGTTATGTTGGTGCTAATGCCGTTGGGGCGGTAGTTCTTGGTACCGCTGTTAGTACAGTGGTGTTGGTCATGGCGGCGTTTTTTACTCAAACTACAATTCCCCGCACTATGCCTATTATTTACGGCTGGTTGATGGTGTTATCGCTAGGTGGTTCGCGTATTTTGGTGCGGGCGCTTATTTGGCGCTTATCTGTGGAGACTAAAACGCCAGTAGTGATTTACGGTGCTGGAGATGCCGGCCGGCAGTTAGCAACGGCGCTCGCGACTGGTCCAGACTATTATGTTACTGCATACCTTGATGATGACACTGCCAAACATAATGCTGTTATCCAGGGGATCCAAGTTGTTGCCTTTGATGATATTTATAATTTAATAGACAAAAAAAGAGTTAAAAAGGTGTTGCTGGCATTGCCTAGTGTGCCGCGCTCTCGCCGTAAAGAAATACTCACTAAGTTAGAAAAGCTGCCACTTGAGGTAATGACAGTGCCGGGCATGGCTGATGTTATCGACGGTAAAGCACAATTGGATGAAATCAAAGAAGTTGAAATTGAAGACCTATTGGGCAGAGACCCAGTAACACCCAAACCAGAGCTGATGGCTGCAAATATTAAAGATAAAGTCGTTATGGTGACTGGTGCCGGTGGTTCTATTGGTTCTGAGCTATGCAGGCAAATTATATTAAATAGACCTAGCAAGCTAGTGCTTTTTGAGGTGTCGGAGTTTGGTTTATATAGCATTGAAAAGGAACTGAATCAGCTTGCATTGAATAAAGGCGTATCATTGGAAATAGTACCAGTGATGGGGTCTATACAACGTATCAACCGTATTGAAACTTGTATGAAAGCCTTTGGTGTGCAAACTGTCTATCATGCTGCGGCCTATAAGCATGTACCGCTTGTAGAGCAAAATGTGGTTGAGGGTGTTCGCAATAATGTATTTGGTACATATTATACGGGTAAAGCTGCTATTAAAGCGGGAGTAGAGACCTTTGTATTAATCTCTACAGACAAAGCAGTGCGGCCTACCAATGTGATGGGCGCGACTAAGCGCATGGCAGAGCTTGTGTTACAAGCTTTTGCTGAGAGTAAAATAACGGCAAAAAATACCCGTTTTTGTATGGTGCGCTTTGGCAATGTGCTTGGTTCTAGTGGCTCCGTTGTGCCTCTATTCCGTAAGCAGATTAGAGAAGGTGGACCAATTACCTTAACGCATAAAGATATCAGCCGGTTTTTTATGACCATACCGGAAGCTGCGCAGTTAGTTATTCAGGCGGGTGCCATGGGTAAGGGTGGTGACGTATTTGTGTTAGATATGGGCGAGTCTGTCAAGATCAAGGATTTAGCGACCAAAATGGTGCACCTTTCTGGCTTAGAGGTCAAATCAGAGTCAAACCCTCATGGCGATATTGAAATTGAATGTACCGGCTTGCGTCCTGGTGAAAAGTTATATGAAGAGTTATTGATTGGTGACAATGTTGAAGAGACTTGTCACCCGCGGATCATGGCGGCCAATGAAGTAAAATTGCCGATGTCAGAGCTAGAAGACTTTATGAGTGCAATGGATACGGCTTGTCATAACTTTGATCATGAGCTTATCCGTAAATTGTTGTTAGAAGCGCCTACAGACTTTAATCCTACAGACGGTATTTGTGATTTGGTGTGGAATGAAAAGCATCAGATGCTGGATGCTCAGCCAGAAGACGAGAAAAAAGTTGTTAACTTTAGAAAACCTTAATATCTAGTGAGCCCGTAGATTAACAGTGAAAAGGTTTCAACTGATGTGTTTACTGAAACTTAAGCTAAATTGCTTTTGTACATATTAGAGGTCAATAGCTTGGGTTTTTCTATACTTAGTTGTACGATAGCTTAATAACTCTTGTAATCGCGGTAGAGGTAGTTGCTTGTCTCTATCTCAATTGAACCAAAAATTTAAAACTATAAATTGGTCTGTATACATGTCAAAAATAAATAAGATCTTTGCAGTTAGCGTTGTTCTTGCTAGTGCGCCTGTTTTAGCTGATAGTCAAACTACGAGCTATTCTTCACTTGCAGGTTATACTGGCCTCTTTAATACCCCAAATGCTGAAATATTAAAAAAAGGTGTTGTTGACTTTGGCTACAATAATCAATTAGATCTTCGTGGTGTTGAATATGTTGATGGGCATAACTTCATCTTCTCTGCAGGCGTTTACGATGGTCTTGAAGTAAGTGGTCAGATTGCATCGAACACAATGCATGACAATATGTTTAAAAAAGAAGGTCAAACGCGAGACCTTTCTTTTAATCTTAAATATCAAATCCCTTATATTCCAAAAAATTGGTTTAACTTGGCTGTCGGCGGTAAAGATTTAGGCGGTGCGGCAAACAACTACGAGACTTACTATTTAGCCGGTTCACGTGAATGGAATGATTTTAGGTTTTCAGCAGGCTTTGCAGTCAGCGACCGCACTACAGGGCAAATGGATGGTGCTTTTGCAGGTGTTGAATGGCAACCATTAGATTGGTTTGCATTGCAGGTTGAGCATGATGCGGATGCTGTAAATGCAGGCTTACGTTTAACTGTGCCTAAGGAGTGGATTTACGATGTAGGCACTTTAACGCTCTCCAGTAAGTTTTATAGTAATACAGATCACGCCGATAAGGATACTTACTGGGGTTTAAACTTCTCGATGCCTTTGTTTGTGCAAGCGACACTCAATGACCCGACAGAAGCTGCACCTGCGCCTATTTTAGATAACCATAAAAAACGAGAAGCTGCGTTCACAGCGCATTATCAAAAGCAGCGAGAACTTGCGCAAAAGCCATTAGAAGAAGCAAAAAAAGAAGTCTCTGAGCGAGATAAATTTAGTAAGTCGCTTACTTTACAAACTCGCGAGCTTAAAAATGCGTTACTTGATGATGGCTTTGAGGCGGTGAGTGTTGGTTTTAACCAGGAGCCACATATAGTTGTAAGTTTTGAGAACTTTGTATTTAACCGAAATGACATTGACGCAATAGGACTAGTGTTAGGGCGTATTGCAGAGCACATTGATGAGCCTGATGCAAAATACAGCATTCAGCTTTTAAATCGTGGCATGGCAATGCTTTTTGTGCGAGGTAATGTTGATAACTACCGTGAGTTTATAAACAGCAGCACCACACCAGATATGGATATACGCCGTGGAGAAATGGAACCGCTTGGCAGTGTATCTTGGGTTGGTATGCCAAATGCGAATAGCCCTTACTTTAAGCCTCGTTTAACGATAGGGCCAGCGTTAAATAAACGTACAGCAACAGAGCTTGGCGTGTATGATTTCTCGCTGGCTGTAAAAGCCGATTTAGACTTACCCATGTGGTATGGGGGTGGCTTAAGTGTCAGCGCTCAATCTGAACTCGCAAAAACCGATGATTACGAGCAAGGTAAAGCATTTGGTAAATTAGCTGAAAAAGATGGTATAACTCAAGCCACGCTATACCAAAGTTTTGCACTGCCTTACGGTATTTATAATCAAACTCATGTTGGGTTCTTTAGAGAGTTTAACCATGATTATACTGGCATAAAAAATGAAACGGTTTGGCTTAGTAACAATGGTCGCCATCAATTTACAGCAGATGTTGGTTATCTAGAATATCAAGATTATGATTTGGACCGTGATTATCAAGCATTAGAGTATCGTTATAATTGGATTGAAAAAGACGTCAGTTTTCATGCAACAGCTGGGCGCTTCTTTTATGATGATAGCGGTGTGAAAGTTGAAACTCGTTTTTGGTTTGGGGATAGTTATATTTCTGTATTTGTACAAGATACAGATGTGCAGGTTGCAGGGGTATCTTTTAGTATTCCTTTAACGCCGCGTAAAGATATGGCTGTAACGAGTTATGGGCAAATTAAAGGCAATGAAGCTTGGCGTCATAGTGTAAGTACTCGTATCGGTGAGTCGCACAATAATGTAACAATAGGCAGAGCTGAGCAAATAGAGACACCACTAAACATAACTAAAACTTTGTTAAATCAAGGGAGGTTGTCGAGTAGCTATATTTATGCAAACTTGGCGCGTTTACGTGAGGTGTATTTAACTCACCGTTAGATGAACGTATATGGATAGTAGGGTAATGTAACTTTAATGTTGGGTAAGTTTATGAATTGGTATAAGTTCTGGTGGTTTTTATCAAGAGGTGCTTGTATAATTTATCAACTACTCTTACTCTATTTGGTGATGTAATAATTTTGCTACTCAGATCTACAGTTGTCTTATTGGTAGCATAAAAAATTAAGTTGATGCACAAAGCAAATGCGTTGTTACTTTTTGCTGGCGAATCATAACTAAGTGGCTTGCTTAAAAAGTAGGCTATAGTAGATGTTGTTGAAAATTATCAATAGGAACAGGTGGCAATAAACACAAAGTTTCCTATAGTATAAATTTGAATTTCAAACTCTGCGGGGGTTGTTTGGGCTCTTGCAAAAAAAATGGAACAAGGACTAATCATGCTTGCTAATAAAAAATCACTTCTGGCGCTGTCTATCGCCGCTTCTCTTACGTTAACTGGTTGTTTTAGTGACAACGATAATAATGTTAAGGTTACTCCGCCAGAGCCTACTGAGCCGGTAACTGAAGTTGTACCTCCTTCTGATTTGGTCACTGCTCAGCCTGCGAAAGTTTTTTCGGTGAGCGTTATCGACTCAGGTAATGCTGATGTATTGGAAGGGGCGACGGTTTCTTTCTTGGTTAATGGTGTTGCTGCTACGAGCTTGACTGATGTAAATGGTGCAGATATAGCCTCAGTAACCATCGACGAATCAGGTAGCTTTACATTTTTGAGCAAAGAAGGTGCAAGCGGTGAAGTCACTGCAGTTGTATCACAAACTGGCTACGTAGCTAAAAGCTTCCTCGTTGATTTGTCGGCTGAAGTTGATGAAGGGGTGAATGATATTCCACTTCAGTTTGCATTAGTTAAAGTTGCTGGTAACAGCTTGAAAGAAACAAGCGAACCTGTTGCGGTTAATGGTGCAGTAACGACTGCTGCTGTTACTGTAAAATCTGATACAGCAAGTGGTACTGGTAATGCAGGGGTGACAGTTGATGCAAGCACTGAATTAAGAGATGCGTCAGGTGCTGCGGTTTCTGGTGGAGATGTAACGTTAAGCGTATTAGCAGCAGACTCAAGTGACAATAGTGTTGGTGCTATTATTCCTGAAGGGTTGAATGCAGCTGGTGCTACGCAAATTGCAACCCCAGTCGGTGTTACGAACGTTAGCATGCGTGCAGGCACCACTAAAGTTAAGCAATTTAGTAAGCCTATAACAGTAACGGCAACCTTGCCAGCAGGTAGTAGTGTTGCGGTTAATGATGAGCTAGATATTGCTTCGCACAATGAAGATACGGGTGAGTGGCAAAGCGAGACGAATAAAGCTAAAGTTACGGCGCAAAATGCGAATGGCACTTTTACAGCTGAATTTCAAACCGATCACTTAACTTTCTTCTCAATTAACAGAAGTGCACCAGTGTGTCAAAATGGAGTTTCTATTAACGTTACAAGTGGTACCGTACCACCTCGCGGCTTAGCTGTCTCGTTAACATCATCTGATGGCTCAATTGGTAGTTACCTGCGTGGTAATTCGAAACAAATAGTCTCAGGAAACGCAACTGCACGTTATGGTATTAGTGCGACAGCTAAAGCAAATGTGAGAGTTTATGATTACTCAGGAAATGATTGGTATAACTCAAATGGTGAAGTTGATGTTTGTGGTACTATTCCTGTTCAGTTAAGTAACCCGGTTCAAACATTTGATGCTGACTTTACATTAGCGGGGACATGTTCAGACACAACAAATGGTAATGTTGCTGTGGATTTATCGGGCTCAGTCGTCACTTATGCTAAGAATGGTAAAGCAGCATCAGTCGCTTCATCGCTTGGTAACTCTACATTTAGATTGTCAGGTTTAGAGGCAAATTCGGCGTACACGATTCGTACAACTGTACGTGGTGCGCAAGTTGCTGGTGGTGGTCAATCTGTAGTGACTAATACAACTACAGGCGCTGCAACTAGCCCTATCTCTCAAGCGGTTAGTGTAACTTGTGAGACGCGTGTCGTAACTGGTGGTTAATACCATTCAGATAATCACAGCTACTTATATCTGAACGGATATTGGCTTAGAATATAAGGAACCGAACGTTTCAACGTTCGGTTCTTTCTTTTTTAGATAAAATAAAGTGTTCTATATCGGCCCAAATTTACTTCGAGATACCCTTAGCTCTATATAAGCTCTAGCTCATTTTGTCCACTTCCCTTAACATGAGACATGTTTAATTAGAGTTTTCTGTAATATCACAAACAGGAGACAACAATGAAAAAGTCACGTTTTA
>NZ_JBSVEM010000038.1:0-18586 GCF_056312285.1 Pseudoalteromonas sp. ABE4_541 | reverse complement strand
TCTAATGCTTTGTTGAAATCGAATTCTTGAGTCATGTGTCATTCCTGTTTTCCTAATATTACTGAAATGACACAGATTTCTAAACACTACCGTCATTTTTCGTTTGAGTTTCGGACAAATGGGTTAATACCTTTTGAATTGATTCATTTACCTCTGTGATGTTGCTCCAATCTATTTGTTCCCAATCAACCCCGCAGTTCACTTTTAGAATATTTGTCGAAAGCAATTGATAGATTGCATTCGATGAGTGCAGTTTGCCCAGCGTATAATACTGGCTGGTACTTTTGTTTTTTTTGGGTTTAACGGTACCGTTGAGAATTTCACTCAGAATGTTGTTTATCTGCCTTTTATCTGAAACATTCAGTAGTTTAATGTTATGCTCTTTTTTATAGGCTTGTTCAACATCCAAAATGATTTTTTTCATTTTATAAAATGAGTGAGAGTTACCATTTTCGTAAGCACTGATTATTGCAGGGTATCTGACTAGTACGTTGTAATTATCAAATGCACCTGCGGAAATACCAAGAACACTTACTGTTTCTCGAACTGTGAGGGGTTTTTCGCCCAACCTTTTTTTCGCTCGGTTAAGCGTTTCAATTTCATACATAGCTGTCATAAAAGCTTGCAATTTACCATACTGGGGTAAATCTTCGCGGCTAGCATTTTCCTGAAATTGTTTAACCTTATGTAACAAGGGCTTGTGATAATACACTTTAAAATGTGCAGCACCTTCGATCCCATGGGCAAAAACCATAGCAAAGAAACGACGGTGTCCTGTCAGTAGTTGGTAGTAACCTTCGTCTGTAGGAAATACTGTTGGTGCTTGTATCACTTCAGATACGGCAATATTTTCGCCAAGCTCAATGATGGACGAAATTGTTTGGTTGGACTTTTTCCATTCTGCTGAGCCTGATTCACAGCAATTAACAATACACGATTTGCCTATGACGACTTTATTTTCAGCAGAGTACAATTCTATGAGCTGTCTTTTTGAAAGCTGCTTTTTTACGACTTGATTGGCGTGTTTATCACTAATTATAATAGCGGGAAAGTATCGTGGATTACTTTCATCAGGGATCACTTTGCTAAGGAACAGAGACTTATATTCATAGCCAGAGTCTGTAAACCCTTGACTTTTGCTCGATGCTAGAGAAGCCAGTATATTCTGCTCAATTTTATCCATTGTTTTCCTAATCTACAATTGAACCCAGCGCAGGGTCCAAATCATAACAATTATTATAGTTTTTATTTAGTTATTAGCTGATAGATGCTTTTTAACACACCTTTGTTCGGCACAAAGAGTATATATGAAATAGAAGATGTATTGGAGCACTATGTTTTGAATTTTCCGATTTGTTGAATACAAAGTTGGTTTTAGTAGGGGAGGGGTTGAAAAGCTGCGAAATTTGGCGATTTGGGGGTTAATCGTTGTTTGATGTAAAGATGCTTGCTTCGGCCATTGGCTTAGCTTTTTAATATCGCTTGTCTTTTGTGCGAAAGATCGCGAGTGAATTAAACGTTCAAGTAAAAAATATGTTTTCTATCGAGTTCGGAATAAATTATTATTTTGGGTGAAATTCTCAAATGCACAGTTACTTTCGATAAAAATGCCATTTAGTCCGTCTTCTCGACCAGCTAAATATGCTTGTTTGAAAATTGTGCGAACCAACGAAATATCAATCTGTCGTGCTTCACCTTCGTTGTTATTAAAGCGGCTATCAAAGCAAATTTCCTTGCAGTTCTTCATACAACATTCCTTACTACTTATTCTCATTACTGGTATTTGAGCTTAATCATTGTAAAACACTATTCTATTTGCAATGTGAGACACTGCAACAAGTTTGTTAACATTTATATCATTAATTTTACATATTGGGTTAAAACTTATGCTGTATTGAAAGTTTTTCAAGCTGTTATATATATGTAAAATGAATTGTTTTATAACCTATATTGTCTGCACAATGATAACGGAGTGATAAATAATTACAACAGATTATTTAATTTGTAATATTCAAAATATAAAAAATAGACCAAATTATTGATATATATAGGAATTTATGTTCCCTTTATCGGGTTGATGCGAAAAGGGTTTTTAAAACAATTTTGAAGTGACGGCGGCAGCTATATATTTTTCAATCATGTTTGAATGTAAAAAAAATGTTTATATATTGTTTTTTTAACTCTTTTGCTCTAAAGATGTATGTGGGTTCTACGCTTTCAATAGAAGAGTACTACGGCAAAGTGATCTTTATGTCGGTAAGTGGTCTGGTACAACAGAGTAGTATTTCACCATCTCTGACAAATGCTAAAGGTTCCTGATTATAGCTTATAGAGCCACTATCTAGTTTAGCTCTACATGCGCCACAAAACCCTTCACGGCATTGATATGAGACTTCTATATTGGCTTGCTCAAGAGTGTGGAGTATTGAAGGTGACTGAGCCGCAAAATCAAGCGGCTCAGCGTGTACATTGACTGTAACTTTTTTGCAAGGCTTACTGCCTTGAGGTATACCACTCATTAGAGGTCAAAATCACCAAAGTCAGATGCGTCTACTTCAGAATCGATTTGGCCAACTAGATAAGAGCTTATTTCAGCTTCTTGAGGGGCAACCTGTACGTTATCTGAAACAAGCCATGCATTGATCCAAGGGATTGGGTTTGTTTTGTTTTCAAATTGTGCTGGTAACCCTACGGCTGTCATTCTAACATTCGTGATGTACTCTACATATTGGCATAGAATGTCTTTATTCAAACCTATCATTGAGCCATCTTTGAATAAGTATTCCGCCCATTCTTTTTCTTGCTCAGCAGCTTCAACGAACATTTGAATTGCTTGTTCTTGACATTGGGCTGCAACGATAGCCATTTCTGGATCGTCTTTGCCGTCTTGCATAATGTTAAGCATATGCTGTGTGCCTGACAGATGTAGTGCTTCGTCACGTGCAATTAGCTTGATGATCTTTGCATTACCTTCCATTAATTCACGCTCAGCAAACGCGAATGAACAGGCAAAGCTGACATAAAAACGGATCGCTTCAAGAATATTCACCGACATGATGCACAGATAAAGCAGCTTTTTAAGCTCAAACTGATTTATAGCTACAGTTTGTCCATTAATCTCGTGCTTGCCTTCACCATACAGGTTGTATAACGACACTTTTTCGATGAGTTCGTCGTAGTATTTTGTCACGGCATCGGCACGCTGGTTAATACGGTCATTCGTTACGATATCATCGAAGACGAGTTCAGGCGACTGGGTAACATTTCGAATAATATGCGTGTATGAGCGGCTATGTATTGTTTCACTAAATGCCCAGGTTTCGATCCATGTTTCCAGCTCGGGTAATGACACGATTGGTAGTAAAGCAACGTTTGGTGAACGACCTTGCACACTATCAAGTAAAGTTTGATACTTAAGGTTGCTTAGAAAAATGTGTTTTTCATGTTCGGGTAGACTTTGGAAGTCAAGTCTATCTTTGCTGACATCAACTTCTTCTGGACGCCAAAAAAATGAAAGTTGTTTTTCAATGAGTTTCTCGAAAATTGGATATTTTTGTTGGTCGTAACGAGATACATTGACGGATTGACCAAAGAACATTGGCTCTTTTAACTGATCGTTATGATTTCTGCTAAAAGTCGAATAAGACATATTTTATATACTCAATACCAAAACATGCGGGTCTTGCGACCCGCTAAAACTTATATTTTACAAGCGCCGCCTGCACAATCATCATCCTCTGCTTGAGCTTTAAGCTCATCTTGAGAGTCTGAAGCGCCATCACGTGTATTGTGATAGTACAGTGTTTTAACACCTAATTTGTAGGCAGTCAGTAAGTCTTTTAAAAGTAACTTCATAGGGACTTTACCACCTTCAAACTTACTAGGGTCATAGTTTGTGTTTGCGGAAATCGTTTGGTCAACAAACTTCTGCATGATCCCAACCAGGCCCAAGTAACCATCGTTAGACGGAATATCCCAAAGGAGTTCATAGTTATTTTTCAAACGGTCATATTCCGGCACAACTTGCTTCAAGATACCATCTTTACTTGCTTTAACGCTAATGTGGCCGCGAGGAGGTTCAATACCATTGGTCGCATTAGAGATTTGAGATGAAGTCTCTGAAGGCATTAATGCTGATAGTGTTGAGTTACGCATGCCGTGGGTTTTAATGCTCTCTCGTAGCGCATCCCAATCTAGGTGTAGCGGCTCTTCACAGATCTTGTCTAGGTCACGCTTATAGGTGTCGATCGGCATGATGCCTTGTGAGTAGGTTGTTTCATTAAATAAAGGACAAGCTCCACGTTCTTTTGCTAGTTCATTTGACGCTTTCATCAAGTAATATTGGATCGCTTCAAAAGTACGGTGAGTAAGTGAATTTGCACTACCGTCAGAGTATTTAACGTCATTTTTTGCAAGGTAGTAGGCATAGTTGATAACACCAATACCCAACGTTCGACGTCCCATGGTTGCGCTGTGAGCAGCTGGCACAGGGTAGTCTTGGAAATCCAAGAGGTTGTCAAGAGCGCGTACCGCAAGTTCTGCAAGTTCTTCTAACTCATCAAGTGATTCAATCGCACCTAAGTTAAATGCAGAGAGTGTACACAACGCAATTTCACCGTCTGGATCGTTTACGTTGTTTAGCGGCTTAGTTGGTAGTGCAATTTCCAAACATAGGTTTGACTGGCGAATAGGTGCAACCTTCGAATCAAACGGGCTATGTGTATTGCAGTGGTCAACGTTTTGCAAATAAATACGACCTGTGCTTGCACGCTCTTGTGCGAACATTGAAAATAACTCAATAGCCTTAATACGCTTTTTACGAATTGATTCATCTTGCTCATATTGAACGTATAATGACTCAAACTTGTCTTGATCTTCAAAAAACGCATCGTATAACCCCGGTACATCTGATGGGCTAAACAATGTAATGTAATCGTCTTTGATTAAACGCGAGTACATCGTTTTGTTAAATTGCACGCCATAGTCTAAGTGGCGAACACGGTTTTCTTCAACACCACGGTTGTTCTTCAATACAAGTAGGTTTTCTACTTCTAAATGCCAAAGTGGGTAGAATAGGGTTGCTGCACCACCGCGTACACCACCTTGAGAGCAGCTTTTAACCGCCGTTTGGAAGTGCTTATAAAACGGAATACAGCCTGTGTGGTATGCTTCACCGTTGCGAATTGGGCTACCTAGCGCGCGAATACGTCCTGCATTGATACCAATACCAGCACGTTGACTAACATATTTAACGATTGCAGACGAAGTCGCATTAATAGAATCTAAGCTATCGCCACACTCAATTAATACACATGAGCTAAATTGGCGGGTTGGTGTGCGCACACCAGCCATGATTGGTGTTGGTAGTGAGATTTTAAATAGCGAAACTGCATCATAAAAGCGCTTAATGTAATCTAAGCGTGTCTCTTTTGGATAATCAGAGAATAGGCTAGCCGCTACTAAAATATATAAAAACTGTGCGCTTTCGTATATTTCACCAGTTACACGGTTTTGAACTAAGTATTTACCTTCAAGTTGTTTCACTGCAGCATAGCTGAAGTTTAAGTCGCGACTATGATCGATGAAGCTGTCTAGCTGGTCTAGTTCTTGCTCCGTGTAGTCAACAAGCAAATGCTGGTCATAGCGCTTGTCTTCAACCATTTTTGTAACATGGTCATAAAGGCGCGGTGGCTCAAATTGACCATAAGCTTTTTTACGAAGGTGGAATATGGCAAGGCGCGCAGCTAAGTACTGATAATCCGGTGATTCTTTGTCAATTAAATCAGCAGCAGCTTTGATAATCGTTTCATGAATGTCTTCAGTACGAATACCATCATAAAACTGAATGTGCGATTTTAATTCTACCTGAGATACTGAAACGTTATTTAAGCCTTCAGCGGCCCAGGTGATCACACGGTGGATTTTATCTAAATCAAGCGGCTCTTTACGGCCGTTTCTTTTGCTGACAGATAACTGTTGGTTCATAGTTGCGCCTGTATTCCTTCGGAATGTGTATTTTTATGGTAAACGCACGGTTCACACTATTTGTTTATCTATTCACCACTATATATGGTGATAAGCATACCGTGGATCACAAGATAGTGGGGTTACGTGAAATTTGCAATAGAACAACTTGTCTCTGATTGTGGATAACTTAGGGATAATTAGCCAGTGTTAGTGGCTATTAACCTTTGAGGATTTACGTGTAAACACACCTAAAAAAAATCAACCAAAGTGACCCTATTTTTTCGCAAATTCAAAAAAAATTCTAACTGATTTTTTTATATTCAACTTGGGTAGAAAAATGAGACAAGACACAACATATAGTGCCTTGCCTGATATTTGCACACTAGATATGTGAAAGTAACGACTCTGGGTTAGTTAAATTCAGATCTGCTTGCCAACTAAGCGCAATGGCTTCGCTCGGGACATAACCCCATAACGCAGCAGCAGAAAGCATCTTAGCTGCTTTTGCGGCTTCAATGTCACGTTCAGCATCACCAACGTAGATGCAAGTATCTGGTTCTACATCGAGTTGTTGTGCTGCGTGCAACAATGGTTTGGGTGATGGCTTCGCTTCATCTAATGTATCTCCACATACAACAACATCGATATGTTTGAGTTCTTCGATCTGTTCAAGCAAAGGAAGCGTGAGAAACGTTGGCTTATTTGTCATGATCCCAACCTTAATGTTACGCATGCTTAATTCGCTCAGTAAGTTAGTAATGCCTGCAAAACAGTGGGTATGAACAGCAATGTTTTGTGCGTAATAATCCAAAACAGATTGACGCAGCACATGTTCATCAAATTGGCAAAGCTGCTCTTGAAAACCTACATCTAATAAGGCTTTGACGCCGTTTGAAATAGCAGGGCTATAAATAGATTTATCGACTACGGGAAGACCATTACTTTTCAACGTATGGTTAAGTGCCGCGCCTAAATCGTCACAGGTATTCAGTAGGGTTCCATCCAAGTCAAAAATTACGGCCTGCGTCATGCGAGTTTCTCAAAATGAAGAATATAGTTTACGCTCACGTCATCACTGAGCTTAAATGTTTTGCTAAGCGGGTTATAAGTAATACCAGTACTTGCACGAACTTTAAGTCCAACACATTCTGCCATATTGATTAATTCGGATGGACGAATAAATTTATCATGGTCGTGAGTACCTTCTGGTACCATTTTGAGCAACTTTTCAGCACCAACGATCGCAAGTAAGTACGCTTTTGCCGTTTTGTTTAATGTCGAGAAAAACACGTGTGCACCTGGCTTAGCGAGCGTAGCAACGGCTTGAATAATAGAGGCAGGGTCGGGGACGTGTTCTAGCATTTCCATGCATGTAACAACGTCAAACGATTCTGGGTTTTGCTCAGCAAAGTCCTCCGCCGGTATTTTTTGATAGTCAACTTGAACGCCTGATTCTAAGCTGTGAAGCTTGGCTACGTTTAGAGGCTCTTGGCCCATATCAATACCTGTTGCTTTTGCACCTAGCTTGGCCATACTCTCAGTTAAAATACCGCCACCACAGCCAATATCTAGCACGTTTTTGCCGAATAAACCTTGGCACTTGTCATTAATAAAATCGAGCCTTAGTGGGTTAATATCATGTAGCGGTTTGAATTCGCCCTCGGCATCCCACCAACGCTCAGCAATACTTTCAAACTTGGCGATTTCTTGTTGGTCTACATTTTGATGTTCGGTCATAAAAAACTTCCTCGTTAATCTGAGCGCATTATAAGCAGGGTCAGATTAAAATCACTAAAACTTTGCGCCTGTAAATTATTTTAAAATGTGTTAGCATGGAAGTTCAGAATTAATAATAACTCAACCTCTTTGCCACGCATTAGTGTGACATAAAAGAGGTAGACACTGAAGGAAAGTGGAATCAAATGACTGATCTCGCCAATGAAATCCTGCCAGTCAATATCGAAGATGAACTCAAGAACTCGTACTTAGATTACGCAATGAGTGTTATCGTTGGCCGTGCATTACCCGACGTTCGTGATGGTTTAAAACCGGTACATCGTCGCGTGCTCTTTGCCATGAACGAGCTAAAAAATGACTGGAATAAGCCTTATAAGAAGTCGGCGCGTGTTGTCGGTGACGTGATTGGTAAATATCACCCTCACGGTGATAGTGCGGTATACGATACAATTGTACGTATGGCCCAACCATTTTCTTTACGCTACATGCTGGTTGATGGTCAAGGTAACTTTGGTTCAGTAGACGGTGACTCTGCTGCGGCGATGCGTTATACCGAAGTTCGCATGGCTAAAATGTCGCACGAGTTGCTGGCAGATTTAGAAAAAGAAACCGTAGACTACGTACCTAACTACGATGGTACGGAGCAGATCCCAGATGTATTGCCTACAAAAGTACCTAACCTACTGGTAAACGGTTCATCAGGTATCGCGGTTGGTATGGCGACAAACATTCCGCCACATAACTTAACTGAGGTTGTGAATGGGTGTTTGGCGCTTATTCAAAATCCAGACATGACCATCGATGAGTTAATAGAATACATTCCGGGTCCAGATTTCCCAACCGCTGCGATCATCAACGGTAAAAAAGGCATCGAGCAAGCCTATAAAACAGGTCGTGGTAAAGTTTACATTCGTGCTCGCGCTGAAATTGAAGTAGACGAGAAAACGGGTAAAGAAACCATTATCGTTCATGAGATCCCGTATCAAGTGAACAAAGCGCGTTTGATTGAAAAAATCGCTGAGCTGGTTAAAGAGAAAAAAGTTGAAGGTATCAGTGCACTACGTGACGAGTCTGACAAAGACGGTATGCGTATTGTTATTGAAGTTAAACGCGGTGAAGTAGGCGAAGTTATTCTAAACAACCTATATGCACAAACTCAGTTACAAACTGTGTTTGGTATGAACATGGTTGCGCTAGACAACAATCAGCCAAAGTGCTTTAACCTAAAAGAGATGCTAGAAGCGTTTATCATTCACCGTCGTGAAGTGGTTACACGTCGTACCGTGTTTGATTTACGTAAAGCCCGTGACAGAGCGCATACCTTAGAAGGTTTGGCGATCGCGCTGGCTAATATCGACCCTATTATTGAACTTATCCGCAAATCACCAAGCCCGGCTGAAGCAAAACAAGCACTTGTCGCCCGCCCATGGGAATTAGGCACCGTGAAAGCCATGCTTGAAAAAGCGGGTGAAGACAACGTGGCACGTCCAGATTGGCTTGAAGCTGACTTGGGTATTCGTGACGGTCAATACTATTTATCCGAGCAGCAAGCACAAGCAATTCTAGATCTCCGTTTACACAAGCTAACTGGTCTTGAGCACGAGAAAATCCTTGCTGAATACCAAGAGCTATTAGACCTAATTGCAGAACTGCTACATATCTTATCTTCGCCAGAGCGCTTAATGGAAGTTATCCGTGATGAGCTTGTGGTGATCAAAGAAACTTATGGCGATGAGCGTCGTACTGAAATCAGTGCTGCTGCCCATGACATTAGCTTAGAAGACTTGATCAACGAAGAAGACGTGGTAGTGACATTGTCTCATGAGGGCTATGTGAAGTACCAACCGCTTTCGGATTATGAAGCTCAGCGTCGTGGTGGTAAGGGTAAAGCGGCAACTCGCATGAAAGATGAAGATTTCATCGAGCGTCTATTGGTTGCGAATACGCACGACACCATTTTGTGTTTCTCAACGGCTGGTCGTATGTACTGGCTAAAAGTGTACCAGTTGCCTTTGGCGTCACGTGCAGCACGTGGTAAGCCAATCGTTAACTTACTGCCACTTGAAGAGAACGAGCGTATTACTACGATCCTTCCAGTTCGCGAATACGAAGAAGATAAATACGTACTGATGGCAACGGCTAACGGTACTGTGAAGAAAACCCCATTAACGGCATACAGTCGTCAACGCGCTAGCGGCATTATTGCGATCAACTTAAACGAAGGCGATTGCTTGATTGGTGCCGATATCACTAATGGTAGCAATGACATAATGCTCTTTACTGATCACGGTAAAGTTGTTCGCTTTAACGAAAAGCTGCGCGATTCAGAAACCGGTGAAGTGAAGATTGATCCTGAAACAGGTGAAGAGATGCTAGCACTTCGCCCAATGGGCCGCACTGCAACGGGTGTTCGTGGTATCAAGATGCCTGACGACGTGAAAGTAGTGTCGTTGATAGTACCTAAGAATGATGGCGCTATTCTTACGGTAACAGAAAATGGTTATGGTAAGCGTACCCCGCTTGAAGAATACCCAGCGAAGAGCCGTGCAACACAGGGTGTTGTATCAATTAAAGTCAGTGAGCGTAATGGCGCGGTAGTTGGCGCCGTTCAGGTCGAAGATAACGATGAGATCATGCTAATCTCAAATCGTGGTACGCTTGTACGTACAAGAGTAGGCGAAGTGTCAACCGTTGGTCGTAATACCCAAGGGGTTATTTTGATCAGAACTATTGACGAAGAGCAAGTAGTTGGTTTACAACGTATCGAAGAGATAGAGGTTGATGAATTCCCTGAAGAGCTAGGCGATGAAATGCCTGAAGTTCAGGACACGCAAGTGAGTGATGACGACTCACCGAGCGAGTAACAAGATTTAAAGCGGCTTCGGCCGCTTTTTTTATACAAAAATACTATGTTGTTTAGGAATGAGGAAAATGACCGTATATAATTTTTGCGCAGGTCCAGCGATGTTACCCCCTGAGGTAATGAACAAAGCGCAGCAAGAGTTTCTTGATTGGCAAAACCTAGGTGTCTCTGTCATGGAGTTAAGCCACCGCTCAAAACCCTTTTTAGAAATGGTGAAAGAGTGCGAAGCCAGCCTTCGACGTTTGATGAATATCTCTGACGAATTTGAAGTACTATTTATGCATGGCGGTGGCCGAGGTCAATTTGCTGCGGTGCCTTTAAATTTGCACTTGGATGATGCACCAGGTGTTTATATTGAAAACGGTATCTGGTCTACTGGCGCCACCCAAGAAGGGGCTAAGTTTACGCAAGTTGAAGGTATCAACATCCGTACAGATAATAATGGTTTATTTGATATTAAACCGGTTTCACAATGGCCGTTACCTGAGAGCGCATCTTACATTCATTATTGCCCGAATGAGACGATAGACGGGATTGAAATAGTTGATGTGCCAAAACATTCAGCTGCGCCTATTGTTGCGGATATGTCGTCGGTGATTTTGTCACGCGAAATTAATGTTGATGATTTTGATGTGATCTACGCTGGTGCTCAGAAGAATATCGGCCCATCAGGACTTTGTATCGTGATTGTACGTAAATCGTTGCTGCAAAGAAAAGGGCTACCAAGACCGTCAATTCTTGATTACACCATAGAGTCGCAGCAAGGCAGTATGTATAACACACCACCCACATTCGCCTGGTATTTAGCCGCTGAAGTTTTCAAATACTTGGAATCCATAGGTGGTGTTGCTGCAATGGAAGCGCATAACGAGAAAAAAGCGGCCATTCTTTACAATTACATTGATAGTTCAGATTTTTATAGTAATAAAGTTGCTGAGCACTGTCGCTCTCGTATGAACGTACCGTTTTGGTTAAAAGACGATAGTTTAAATGCGTTATTTTTAACTCAAGCCGAAGAAGCAGGATTAGTTGCGCTAGAAGGGCACCGCCTAGTTGGTGGCATGAGAGCAAGTATCTACAATGCAATGCCAATCGAAGGTATTGAAGCATTGGTTGCATTTATGGATAAGTTCGCAAAGGAACATAGCTAATGGAACAGTTAACGCTTAAGCCAATTTCAAAGGTATCTGGTTCAGTCACCTTGCCGGGCTCAAAGAGTCTTTCAAATAGAATTCTGCTATTAGCAGCACTAGCAGAAGGAACAACTGAAGTACATAACCTATTGGATAGTGACGATATTCGCCATATGCTTGGTGCACTTGCACACATGGGCGTACAGGTCACACTCAATGAGGCCAAAACAACAGCGACCGTTGTTGGCTGTGCTGGTAAATTAAAAACGCCAAATGAAGCACTCTTTTTAGGCAATGCAGGAACCGCTTATAGACCATTGACTGCCGTTTTGGCGGCGACAAAAGGGCGTTTTGAACTGATTGGTGAACCAAGAATGGAAGAGCGACCAATCGGCCACTTAGTTGATGCAATGCAAGCACTTGGCGCTGATATTCAGTACCTTAAAAATAAAGATTACCCACCGTTACTTATCAATGGTCAGCAATTAGCTGGTGGTGAAGTAGAAATAGATGGCAGTATATCAAGTCAGTTTTTGACAGCACTTTTAATGGCCGCGCCGTTATTTTCTGGTGACACTGTTGTACGAATTAAAGGCGAGTTGGTATCAAAACCTTACATTGATATTACCATTGGCGTTATGGCGCAGTTTGGCGTGCGAGTGATTAATGACAATTATCAAACTTTTACGGTAAAAGGTGGCCAAGTATACCAATCACCAACCCGAATTATGGTTGAAGGTGACGCTTCATCGGCATCTTACTTTATTGCTGCCGCAGCTATCGCTGGTGGAGAAATTGAAATAAATGGAGTGGGTAAGCAAAGTGTCCAAGGAGACATTGGTTTTGCTAAAGTGATGGAACAGGTTGGCGCACAAATTGATTGGTATGACGAAAAGCTTGTTGTTCGAAAAGGGCAACTAAAAGGCGTTGATATCGATGCGAATGCGATCCCTGATGCGGCCATGACATTGGCAACCGTCGCTTTGTTTGCTGATGGACCGACGGCGATCCGCAACATCTACAATTGGCGTGTAAAAGAAACTGACCGTTTATCTGCTATGGCAACTGAACTTAAAAAAGTAGGGGCAGAGGTAGTTGAAGGGCATGACTTTATTGAGATCACACCACCGCCAGCACTTAGGCTAACAGACATTGATACATATAACGATCATCGTATCGCAATGTGTTTCTCTATGGTGGCTGTGGGTGGTCAAGAAGTGATCATTAATGACCCAGGTTGCACAGCAAAAACTTTCCCGACCTACTTTGATGTACTTTCATCAATCAGCGCTTAAACCACTTTTTTAGACATTTAGAGTTGTTTCCAAAATAGCTCTAAATGTTGCTTCTTTATGCTTATCTCACAAAAAGTTACATGTTAATAAGGATAAATTCATTTAACATGCGTATAATACTCGCGATTTATTTCAGGTGAGCATTTCAGGAGGTTTAAATGCCGGCAACTATGCCAGTTATCACCGTGGACGGCCCAAGCGGATCAGGCAAAGGAACCGTTTGTCGCTTGTTAGCTGAAAAATTGAATTGGGATGTATTAGACAGTGGCGCAATTTATAGAGTGTTATCACTTGCCGCTTTACATCACCAAATTGCTCTAGACAATGAAGAAGCGTTAGTGCCCCTTGCAGCTAATTTAGATGTGCAATTTTTAATAGACTCAACTACTAAAAAGAGCAAAGTTGTATTAGAAGGTGAAGATGTTAGCGGCACGATTCGTGACGAAAAAGTTGGTTCAGCAGCCTCTAAAGTGGCAGCATTACCGAGAGTTCGAGAAGCTTTGTTACGTCGTCAAAGAGCATTTAGAAGCGAGCAAGGCTTGATCGCCGATGGTAGAGACATGGGAACCGTGGTTTTTCCTGACGCCGAGGTTAAGCTTTATTTAACAGCTACTGCCGAAGAGCGTGCGAAGAGACGTTACTTAGAGTTGAATGAAAAAGGGCTAGATGTTACACTAAGTGGTCTGCTCGACGACATTAAAGCGCGTGATGATCGCGATATGAATCGTGAAGTAGCGCCGCTCGTTCCAGCAGATGATGCTATTGTGATTGACACGACTGAGCTAGATGCGCAACAAGTATACGCCAAAGTTATGGCGATTTTGGATGACGCAGTGGTTTCAGGTAAGCTCGAAAAGTCGCGCTTAGCCTAAAATTTTTTACGCGCTGGCAGGAAGCCGGTGTTTTTCTAACTACCCCATGCAGCATGGTTGCTAATTGGAATATTAATTTATGAGACGTATTTAGTATGTCAGAAAATTTTGCGCAGTTATTTGAAGAAAGCCTAAAGGGTTTTGAAGCAGAGCAAGGCTCTATCGTTAAAGGTACTGTTATTTCAATCGAGAACAACATCGTTCTTGTTGATGCTGGTCTAAAATCAGAAAGTGCCATCCCTGCAGAGCAATTCAAAAATGCTGCTGGTGAACTAGAAGTTGCTGTAGGCGACGAAGTAGACGTAGCGCTTGACGCAATCGAAGACGGTTTCGGTGAAACTATCCTTTCTCGTGAGAAAGCGAAGCGTCACGAAGCATGGATCCGCCTTGAAAAAGCTTGTGAAGAGCAAGAGACTGTTATCGGTGTTATCAACGGTAAAGTTAAAGGTGGTTTCACTGTTGAAGTTGATTCAATCCGTGCGTTCCTACCTGGTTCACTTGTTGATGTTCGTCCAGTACGTGACACAGCTCACCTTGAAGGTAAAGAGCTTGAGTTCAAAGTAATCAAGCTTGACCAAAAACGTAACAACGTAGTTGTTTCACGTCGTGCAGTTATCGAATCAGAAAACTCACAAGAGCGTGAAGAGCTTCTTGCTAACCTTGTTGAAGGTCAAGAAGTTAAAGGTATCGTTAAGAACCTTACAGATTACGGTGCGTTCGTTGACCTAGGTGGTGTTGACGGTCTACTACACATCACTGACATGGCGTGGAAGCGTGTTAAGCACCCTTCAGAAATCGTTAATGTTGGCGACGAAATCGCAGTTAAAGTACTTAAGTTCGACAAAGATAAGACTCGTGTATCTCTAGGTCTTAAGCAACTTGGCGAAGATCCATGGGCAGCTATCGCTGGTCGTTACCCTGAAGGCGCTAAGCTTTCTGGTCGCGTAACTAACCTTACTGACTACGGTTGTTTCGTTGAGATCGAAGAAGGCGTTGAAGGTCTAGTTCACGTTTCTGAAATGGATTGGACTAACAAGAACATCCACCCTTCAAAAGTTGTTAGCCTAGGCGACACTGTTGAAGTTATGGTTCTTGAAATCGACGAAGAACGTCGTCGTATTTCTCTAGGTCTTAAGCAATGTATCGCTAACCCTTGGCAAGAATTTGCTCGTCTTCAAAACAAAGGCGACCAAGTTACTGGTAAGATCAAGTCAATCACTGACTTCGGTATCTTCATCGGTCTTGACGGTGGTATCGACGGTCTTGTTCACCTTTCTGACATCTCTTGGAACACTCCAGGCGAAGAAGCTGTACGTGAGTACAAGAAAGGCGACGAAATCACAGCTATCGTACTTCAAGTTGACCCAGAGCGTGAGCGTATCTCACTAGGCGTTAAGCAAATCGAAGCTGATCCTTTCAATAACTACCTAGACGCAAACAAAAAAGGTGCTATTGTTAAAGGTAAAGTGACTGAAGTTGACGCGAAAGGCGCAACTGTTGAGCTTATCGAAGGTGTTGAAGGTTACATCCGTGTAGCTGACATCGCTCAAGAGCGTATTGAAGATGCAACAACTGTTGTTTCTGCTGGCGACGAAATCGAAGCTAAGTTCGTAGGTGTTGATCGTAAGAACCGTACAATCAGCCTATCAGTTAAAGCTATGTTCGAAGCTGAAGAGAAAGAAGTTCTTGAGAAGTTGAAGAAAGAAGAGCCTGCATTTGAAAATGCAATGGCAGCTGCTTTCAAAAACGCTCAAAAAGACTAATATAGAGTCTTAACTGGAAGGGCACTTTAGCCCTTCCTTTTTATATCTAAGGAAACACTATGACAAAGTCAGAATTGATAGAACAACTAGCAGAGCAGCATGCACACATTCCGGTAAAGGATGTAGAAAACTCAGTTAAAGAAATTCTTGAACAAATGGCAGGCTCATTATCAAGCTCAGATAGAATCGAAATCCGTGGCTTTGGTAGTTTCTCATTACACTATCGCTCGCCTCGTACTGGCCGTAACCCTAAAACGGGCGAAACGGTAGAGTTAGATGGCAAATACGTTCCACACTTTAAGCCTGGCAAAGAATTACGTGACCGCGTAAACGAAAGCATTAAATAATTAGTAAATGGAGTAACACTTGATAGGGGTCGTTAAAAAAGGATTGGCACTCGTATTTATTTTATTAGCGTTTGTAATTGGTACCCAAAACCCTGACGTAGTAAACGTTAATTACATTGTAGCGAGTAGTGCATTGCCATTATCAACCTTGATGAGTGTTTGCTTTGCTATTGGTGTTTTGGTTGGAAGCGTACTCGGTATTGCGGTGTTTTCGAAGTTAAAATTGCAAAATTATCGACTTAAGAAAAACAATCGTCAATTGACACCTGATTCTGAACGCTGACCATGATTGAGCTGTTGTTTTTACTGCTTCCCGTCGCAGCTGCATACGGTTATGTGATGGGTAAAAATAGTGCAAAAAATCAAGCTCTTGAATTAAATCGCCAAATCACATCACAATACAGCAAAGGTCTTAAATTCTTACTTGATAGAGAAGAAGATCAAGGCCTTGAACATCTTATCCAACTTCTTGAAGTATCGGCTGACTCAGTCGAACATTATCTTACCTTGGCTACGCTTTTTAGAAAAAGAGGCGAGCTAGACCGCGCTATAAAAATTCACGAACTCCTATTAAACCAGCCAAGCTTAAGTGATGATGACATGGCATCTAGCCGATTAGAGCTTGCACAAGATTATATTTTGGCGGGTTTATTAGATAGTGCTGAAGAGCATTTGGTGATTTTGGTTAAAGGCGGTCATAGTGATGCGCTTGATCCTATTATTAATTTGTATTCACAAATGCGAGAGTGGCACAAAGGCATCAACATGTTTGAAGCGCATAGTGATCTCTTTAAAAAGTCACAGCACTTCGCGGCAATCGCTAATTTTTACTGTGAAGCTGCACTTAACGATGATACACCCAAGCTCATGGAAAAAGCATGTGCCATCGATCATAGAACGATTAGGCCATACTATGAGTTGGGCAAAGAAGCATTTATTAATAAAGACCATGTAAAAGCAATTTACTATTGGCGTAAACTGGTAATCGCAAACACTAACACAGCGCCTTTGTACATCGCTGATTTAGAGCAAAGCTACACCGAACTTAATTTACATCAGCAGTTTGAAGAGTTGGTAGAAGAATTACTCGCCAAAGGTGGTGTGCTAATAAGAATTAAGCACTGCCAAGCTTTGATCCGAAAAGGCGAACAACAACAAGCGATTGAGTTTTTAACTGACAGTTTAAAACGAGAGCCTTCAATTCGTGGGTTTAGTTATCTACTGCAACTACTTGCTGATAAAAATCAAAAAATTAAAGTCGTTCTATCAGAAATCGACAAATTGGTGACATCATATATTGCTACTAAACCTGAGTATCAGTGTAAACACTGTGGCTTTACCAGCCATACGTTGTATTGGTTATGCCCCTCGTGCAAACACTGGGAGTCAATTGAACCCAGTAAAGGCCTTGATGGCTATTAAATTAAAGTTTAACTCCTTACACCAACTAAGCTCACTTTTAGGTATAATAGCCACCCAGATACAATCGCAATTTAATTCTAACTCTAGGTTACCGTAGGAATAATATGTCTCAATTAGATAATAAAAGAGTGCTGATCGCTTTAGATTACGACGATAAACAAGCCGCTTTGGACTTTGTTAAGCAACTATCGCCAAGTCAATGTCGATTGAAAGTTGGCAAAGAGATGTTTACCTACTTTGGCCCTGAATTTGTAAAAGAGCTGGTTGCGCTGGATTTTGACGTGTTTTTGGACCTTAAATTTCATGACATTCCAAATACCGTGGCTAAAGCAGTTAAAGCGGCGGCTGAGCTAGGCGTGTGGATGGTCAACGTACACGCCAGCGGTGGTTTGGAAATGATGCAAAAAGCAAAAGAAGCGCTTAACGAGTACGGTGACAAAGCCCCATTGTTGATAGCTGTAACCGTACTTACCAGCATGGACCAAGGACAGCTTTTACGTTTAGGCATTGAAAAAACGCCACAAGAACAAGTAATTTACCTTGCAAAACTAGCACAAGAAGCGGGCCTAGACGGGGTTGTTTGCTCAGCACAAGAGGCGAGTTTATTGAAGTCTCAGCTTGGTGAGTCGTTTAAACTTGTGACCCCAGGCATTCGCCCAGCAGGCAGCGATGCAGGCGACCAAAAACGCATCATGACGCCACAAAAAGCAGTGGAAGCGGGCAGTGATTACTTGGTGATTGGCCGCCCAATTACTCAAGCACAAAACCCAGTTGAAACGTTAAAAGATATTAACGAGTCAATCGCCTAAGCCTTTCTAAAACTGCGTTAAATAATCAACAAAACGACAGTGATATTCGGTCATTGTCGTTTTTTATCTTCTCTCAATACTTTTAGATTTCTATCAGTTCATATGAACGGTGGGGTGTACGAAAGGGTTGGCAATGCAAGTAGCATAAAACGTTTGAAAGGCAGGTTTGAGATAGGAAACGTCATTTGAAATGATGCAATTTATTTTCTATTTAATGACTTAATATATTTTTCAATATGTTAAAGCGAAATCTTGTTTAGATAGATTTCTACCCTACAAGAAAGACAATGTCCACTTCCCTTAACATGAGACATGTTTAATTAGAGTTTTCTGTAATATCACAAACAGGAGACAACAATGAAAAAGTCACGTTTTACA
>NZ_JBSVEM010000037.1:0-19931 GCF_056312285.1 Pseudoalteromonas sp. ABE4_541 | reverse complement strand
CAGCTCCAAATTTTGCCCAGATAGCTCAGTCGGTAGAGCAGAGGATTGAAAATCCTCGTGTCGGTGGTTCGATTCCGCCTCTGGGCACCATTCTTTTCGATTGTAGCAATCGATAAACCATACGGTTTAAAAAATTCGTGTGCCGACTTAGCTCAGTTGGTAGAGCAACTGACTTGTAATCAGTAGGTCATCCGTTCGACTCGGATAGTCGGCACCATTTCCTCCGCTAGGAATCAAAAAAACAGCTCCAAATTTTGCCCAGATAGCTCAGTCGGTAGAGCAGAGGATTGAAAATCCTCGTGTCGGTGGTTCGATTCCGCCTCTGGGCACCATCCCCTCTCGCTTAGCGCGCATTTTAAAAATACCGTTTCCTACAAAAACACCCATTTCCTACAAAATCTATGGTTTCGTCGCTTATAACTTGAATATTAGAATCGCTATTTAAATGCACTTTTTTACTTTTGTTCATTTGCATTAGCATTTTCATGCTGGTGTTTGGTACGCACATCGGTTTTTTAATTAGACATTTTATTCAAAAGCTTAGAAGTAGCATAGCGTTTTTGAGCTGTTGTCTCAGTTATTGATCCAAAACATTGTTTTCAAATTTATGAAAATTATCTGACATTTTACCCTTGAGGTTTTAGCAAATGGCCTCAATACTGTTAGTGAGGTAAACAAGAAAAGGAAACATGTATGAAGATAAATCTTTCGGGCCACCATGTGGATGTTACAGATGCAGTAAGAGCTCACGTTCAAGAAAAGTTTGCCAAAACAGCGATTCATTTTCCGTCATTACTTGCGCTAGATATCATTATCAGCAAAGAAAATAAAAAGTTTTACACGGAAATATCGACTAAGTATTCAGGTGTTCGCATTGGGGTGAAAGGGGAGGGAGAAGTCATGTACCCGTCTATTGCGAATGCTGCAAAGAAATTAGAAGCCTCACTAAAACATAGAAAAGGGCAGTTAAAAGCAAATTTGCACGATAAACCGGTGAGTACGACACCGGAAATAGCACATGAAATTATTCAAGAAATGGAATTACGCTAGGCAATCAAGCCTAAGTGTTACATAAGCTAAGGGCCTTAACAGGCCCTTTTTTTATGCTAGACTGAGCAACTATTTTGTCGCTAATAAAGTTGTATACATGCCGAACTATCAAGCTGTTTTAGACGCCACTTTTAAACATATTCAACCACTATTGAATCAAGGTGAAGTTGCGAATTACATCCCAGCGCTTGCTGAACAAAAACTGGGTCAATTTGCGATGGCCATTCATGTAAACGGCGATAAAACATACACGGTGGGTGACTGTGAAGCCCGTTTTACCGTGCAATCGGTTTCCAAGGTCATGACGCTCACGATGGCTTTGCAGCGCTATGAAGACGAAATATGGCAACGTGTCGGTAAAGAACCCTCAGGCACTGCATTTAACTCTTTGACTCAATTAGAATTTGAAAATGGCATTCCGCGCAATCCGTTTATTAATGCGGGCGCAATTGTGACTTGTGATGCATTATTTTCTCGTTTAGGTGCACCCATTCATACCATGCTTGAGCAATATCGACGCCAATCGGGAAACGATAAAATAGTGGTTAATAAGCGGGTAGCACAATCAGAGTTTGAGCACCGTTATCGCAATGCCGCGATGGCTTATTTAATGAAGTCCTTTGGGAATTTCAATAATGTGGTTGAAGAGGTGTTATGGTCCTACTTTAATTATTGTGCGATTGAGGTTAATTGTGCAGAGTTAGCGCGCACTTTTTCTTACCTTTCTAATCAGGGGTATTGTGCACAAAGCCAGCAGCAGCTTTTAACTGCGAAGCAAACCAAGCAACTCAACTCCTTGTTGTTTACCAGTGGCCTTTATGATGCAGCGGGTGATTTTGCGTATCGTGTGGGGATGCCTGGCAAGTCAGGTGTATCTGGAGCCATTATTGCTATTGTACCAGGTCAATTTACGGTTGCAGTATGGTCGCCGGGGCTCGATAAAATCGGTAATTCCGTAGCGGGGATCGGTGCGCTTGAGTATGTATCAGAGCAGCTAAACACGGCAATTTTTTAGCTCATACATTTAGTTTTATTGTTTTTCCATGTTGCGACAGGTAGTGAAAGTAAGCGTTGTTTGTTGTCATTTTCGTTACTTTTTAATAAATTACCGATAAATTGTCGGGTTTTATCGATAATTTGTCGTAAGTGTAATGCTATGTAATTGACTTTAATTAAACAATCAGGTCAAATTCGAATCTACTCAAAAGGTCTATTTTTTTTCATACAATTCAAAGTGTTAAGTTGTTGTTAACGGTTTTGGGTCGCTGATACCCTTTAGTTAGAGTTTATACACTATTTTTCTGGGTGTAATTAGAAGCTAAGTTATCGTCCAGCTTAATTGTTGACTATCACTGGAGCACATATAGAGCTTATGAGTTTATCGATAAATTGATATTTGTTTAAGGACTCTGTGCATGGCAAGCAACGGCGAAGTAACTCAAAGTTTGATGGGAACAACACATGAGCTTAGTTCTATCGACCCCAGTCTCGCAAAACTATTAAATCAATCACTGCGTGATAAGCTTAACCGTCAATTAAAAGGTGATGCGTTTGCTAGCTCTGAAGAGTTAATCAACCACTGTTGTAAACTGGTTGAGTGCTTGCTTGCTAAAGCCCAAACCCATGAACAGCTTGTTGCTTGTTTTGCTGATTTTTCACAATCTCTGCTAGAGCTCTATCAAAGTGTAGAGCTTAATGAGCAGGAAACTACGCACTCTTATGTTAACGCCACAGGTTTAGTGATGGCGGTGAAAGATGCAGTCTGCACCGTGAACGACATCTATCGTGTTAAAGCTTTTATCCGAGGCTTGGACAACGCATTGGCGCAAGCAGAGCAGCAAAGCTTGCAACCGTTGCACCTTGTTTATCCCGCTTGTGGGCCGTTTGCACCTCTTGTACTGCCGTTGTTGTGCTATGTCAAAAAACATAACCGTTATCAAAGACCTCTTAAGGTTACGCTTATTGATATTCAGCCTGGCGCTGAAAAGGTGCTTAAGCGTACCGTTGAGCATTTGGGATTAGAACTAAACAATGTGGATGTGCTGTGCATGGATGTTATGGATTACAGGCCGAGCATACCAATTGATATTTTAGTGATTGAAGCAATGCAGCACGGCTTAAGTAAAGAAGGGCACTTGAGCTTTATGTGCCACCTTGCACAATTCTTATCACAGGATGCTTACTTATTGCCGAAGGAAATCGTCGTTGAGGCCATGCTGGCCGTTCCACAGCGAGAGTTTGTAGAGCAATGGCAAGAACAAGAGCGCAGCCACTCCAGTTTTATCAATAAGCAAATTGAAGCTGAACGCATATCACTGGGCTCTATTTTTACGCTTAACCTAGAGACACTAAAACACATGACAACCATGCCACTTGGCAATGGTTTTGATTTGATTGAGGCAGATCAAGTGACGATTCCACACAATGTGGAAGATATGTCTAAGCGTATTTTATTGCTTAGCGCCAAGCTTTATGTAGATGGAAAAGAGCTTGTTGATCAATACGACTCAGGGATCACGCATCCTTTAGCCGACATGTCGGTTTGTATTGATTTTAAACCCAAAGCTTCTGAGCCTGATGACTTATTAGTCAAAGGCGGAGATAGATTGAAGTTTTACTACAAGTTATGCGGTATGCCTGGCTTTTTACCAACAATTGCTTAGGGGAACTGTGTGAAAAAACTCATTTTAATCACTTGCTCAACGTCGGCTGTACCTGCCATTGAATACCTAGCGCAAACAAAGGTACTTGCTGGGATGTTGATCACCCATTGTTCTGAATCTCAGGCGCAGCAATTAACGGCGGTTGCGCAGCATTTTTCCGTGCCATATGCCTATCAAGCAAGATTAGATGCTGACTTTATTAACTCGGCAGAACAAGCTTGGCGGGCGGCTAATTTTGTTAGCTTTCATTTACCTTTTACTCTTTTACAAGAGCTTAACGTTGAGCAAGATATCGTACAGATACAGTTTGGTGAACATAGTAACGCCACGATTGAACATGCTTTGTTTGATGCGATTAAAACGCAAGCCGATAGCTGCGCTTTAATCGTTGCTTCGACCAAGTATATGCGGCGATTAGCTGAGTACCAAGTGACTGTCGAAGATAATGACACTGCAGGTACTTTGCATAAAAAACTGATGACGCAGTTACCTATGGTATTGCAAACGCTTGCGACACAGTTTGACGATTTAGACAAAGCCAAACATAGCTTGTCATTTACACCTCACACACTGCCTCAATTAGACGAGTCTCATTTATTTGCTAATTTACAAACCGACAGCGCACAGCATATTGCCTGCCTCACACGAGCGGCCAACCCCTATTTTGGTGGCGCACGATTACGCATTGGGCAAGTGGTGTGTCAGTTATTGCAAGTAAGTGAAAGTACCCAACCAACCTTTGGCGTTAATGCTGGCACCATTTTAACTGTATCAAAGGCAGGTGGGTTGGTGATTGCACTTTGTAATGAGCAAGCGTTAAAGCTGGATATTGTTAGTAGCAATGAAGGTGTATTTGATGGTTACCGCTTTGCGATGCAGGCCAAACTGCAAGCAGGTATGAATTTAAAATAATAAGGAAGGAAGAAAAATATGAGTGCTGCTCCATTAATTGGCGATATCGAAATGGTGGCATACCGCTATGTGCCACGTGGTTATTATGCGTGTGCTGGAGGGCTTATGTCCGTCGCTAGCGATACGACTTTATTCTCCTTGTTGGGCACAATGTATGGCGGTGATGGCCGCACAACCTTTGCTTTACCGGATTTTCGCGGTCGTACTGCGGTTGGTGATGGGACTGGCCCTGGTTTACAACCCAAAATGCAAGGGAGTTCATATGGTCTTGAATATATTACTTTGGCTCCCTCTCAGCTACCAGCACACAGTCATATAGCCACAGCAAAAGCGGAAGCGAAAACTGCAGTAGCAGGTTTTGCAGGTACCTTAACCGTGAACGCGAAAGAAGGTTTGGGTGATACCGACAATGCGAAAGGGGCCTACTGGGCTACGGGGGAGCTGATCAATGGGTTAGCTAAAACATCCATTAGCAATTCTTATTCAACCACTTCGGATGTGCAAATGGCGGCGGATGCGGTAGAAATCTCAGGATCTTTTCATGACGCACAAACCGCTGTACAGGTGGCAGTGAACGTGCAAGATACCGGTGCATCCTCGCCAATACCCAATGTCCAACCTAGCACAGTCATTAAGTTTGTTATTGCCAATGTGGGTGCGTACCCATCGCGTAGCTAATTGTTTTTTGGGGCGCTTAATACTAAGCGCCTTCTTTATTTTTGATTTGTAGAGGAAATCTATATGTATTTCGGCTGGATGAAGGTGGCCTTCTTTGAGCTCAGCTCTATTAAGCGTGTGTATGAAAAAGGAGGTTTTAATGAACGTTAAACAGATGTTTAATGTATTAAGTGCCTTGATTTTTGCATCAATTTCTCTTGCGGGTAAGGCATACGCAGCGCATACGATCAGTTTTGATGATATCGGTGTAACGGACTCAGGTGGTCCAGGGTTTAGAACCTTGACGGACCATAGGGGTTATTTGGTACCCAACAGTTTACAAGATTATGGTCTTGCAAGTATTAACCCTTATATTGAGGGGTCACCACAAACTTTTATATTTAAAGCCGACGGCGACAAAGTGACACACTTTGATGTCATGGACATGAAAATTCATGCTTATAACACAGTAAATGTACAACTCACTTCAGCGACGAAAGTTGTATTTAAAAATGCCAGTGGCGATACGCTTTCAACGCTTAAATTATCGGCTCAGACTAAGCTTTCAAACAGCAGCACGGCAGGTTTAGCTGACCTATTTGGTTCTTTCGACCCGGTTACTGGCGTTTCTTCTATCGAATTTACAGTATTTGAATCGGGTACAGGGAATAATATTTTTAACGTCTCATTCCTTAGTTTGGTGGTTGATAATGTCAATGCGCAATCTGACACCACGCCACCGGTTATCTCTTCTGTTGCTGTGTCTGGCACGCCAAGCGCAAATGCATCCTCGATTGCTTTTGATTACACCTATGACGCAATACCCGCGAAGTATGAGCTCAGTGATTTTGAGCTTGTTACTACGGGTACGGTAAATGCAGAGTTAGAATATTTTTCAACTTATTCTGAAAATTCTCAAATTTTGAGTGTGTGGGTAAATGTCAAATCAGGTAAAGGGACAGTCGGTGTTCGACTCAAATCGGATAACTCACTAGAGGATGCCGCAGGTAATGGCGGTGGTAATAACGGATATACAACGCCGTACTCATCACAGGTAACGCATACCGTTGATAGAGACAAACCTTCGGTGACTAATGTTTCTTCGTCTCCAGATGGTACGTTTATTGTTGATGACCAAATCGATATAGCGGTGACATTTGATGAAGCAATTACAGTAACAGGTACACCAAAACTGGCATTAGAAACAGGCGCAGTTGACCGTGAGGCCGTTTTCAGCAGTGTGTCTGACAAGACTGCGACGTTTGTTTATACCGTCCAAGCTGGCGATAGCAATGCAGATCTCAGTTACACTTCTACCTCTGCTTTGTCGCTATCAGGTGGTACAATTAAAGACTCGGCAGGTAATGATGCAACACTGACTCTGGCGGCGCCAGGCGCGGCTAACTCATTGTCTGCAAATGCCGCTATTGTCATTGATGGTGTGGTGCCAACGGTGACCAACGTATCTTCATCAACCGACAATGGTGCGTATAAGGCAGGAGATAACATCGGAGTTACCGTGACGTTGGATAAAGTCGTGACTGTGACTGGTACGCCGACGATTAGATTAGAAACTGGTACCACAGACAGAGTCGCAAGTTATGTCAGTGGCTCGGGCACAAATGCTCTACATTTCCAGTACACCGTACAAGCAGGTGATATCAGTAGTGACTTGGCTTATGTGAGTACGTCTGCTTTGTCATTGGCGGGTGGTACAATTTCAGACTCTAGTGGCAATAATGCTGCGTTGACGTTACCCACACCTGGTGGAAGCCTGTCACTGTCGGCCAATAGCAACATTGTGATTGATACCATTACACCTGCTGTTTCGAGTGTTTCCTCCTCAAAAGCCGATGGTACCTATAAAGCGGGTGATGAAATTGCGATTCAGGTGACGTTTTCTGAAAATATCTTTGTAACAGGCACGCCCACTTTAACGCTTGAAACGGGTGGTACAGACAGAATTGTAAACTTCACGTCGGTATCAGATTCGGTCATTACCTTTAACTATACCGTTCAATCTGGGGATGTTAGTAGTGATTTAAGCTATATATCGACAACTGCATTAAGCCTCAACGGTGGCACAATTAAAGATGCGGTGGGCAATGATGCAACATTGACTCTAGCGACTCCAGGAGCCGCTAACTCGCTCTCAGCCAACAAGGCGTTAGTGATTGATGGTGTTGCACCAAGCATTAACACTGCGGGTTCTTCTACCGCCAATAGTGGTTTTGGCGTTTCAGCAAGCGGTGACTTAACGCTTAAGTTCTCTGAAGCGATGAAGCTAGGCACGAGTGGCTCCATCACGTTAGTGGATAGTAACGGCAATGTGATTGAAACCTTTGCTGTTGATAGTACTCAGATCAGCTTATCGGGTGACACCCTAACCATTAATCCAAGCGCTAATTTGTCAGCGGGTGTGGGCTATGCTGTGCGTATGGACGCAGGCTTTGTAACCGATGAAAGCGGCAATGCCTTTGCGGGCTTCAGCGATAACTCAGGTTTTGCCTTTACGGTAGCACCGAATGTTGAGCTGAGCGTTGATAACAGTACCATCCTTGAAAAAGCAGGCGAGGCAACTGTGACGCTTGCCCTCAAAGATGCCTCAGGTAATGCTGTAACCGCAACCAATGCAGTAACGGTTAGTATCGATATCACAGGTACGGCAACAGGCTCAGGTACTGACTACAGTGTGTCTGACAATGTTAGTAACAGCGTGACGATTGCAGCGGGCACTTCTTCTCAAACCTTTAAAGTAACCGCGGTGGATGACAGTGTTATTGATGATAATGAAACTGTGATCATCGATATTTCAGCAGTTACAACCAACAACGCGGTTGAGTCTGGTACACAAACAGTGACTATCACGCTGGATGAAAATGACGCGCCCGCGTTTGCAGCTCTTGATGGCACGCCGGCGTTTACTGAAAATGGCTCAGCAGTCGTATTAGATGCCAATGTGACCATATCAGATACTGAATTGGATGCACTTAACAGCAATAGTGGTAATTATGATGGTGCGAGCCTGACGATTGCTCGAAACGGTGGTGCGAGTGCTAGCGATGTGTTTGCCAACACCGGTTCGTTAGGGGCATTAGTTCAAGGTCAAAATGTTGAGTACAGCAGTGTTGCCGTTGGTACGGTTACCACCAATAGTGCGGGTACTTTAAAGCTGACTTTCAACAGCAATGCCACAACGTCAATTGTTGCAGGTGTACTGCAAAGTATCACCTATTCAAATAGCTCAGAAGCGCCAGGCTCATCGGCAACACTTGCATGGACATTTAATGATGGTATCGCAAGTAGTACGGGTACAAACCAAACGGTTGTTAGCATTACTGAAGTGAACGATGCACCGACGTTAGATGATACGCAAACCCCAGTCTTTACAACGATTATTGAAGATATCTCAAATACCAATAATGTGGGTGTTGATATTGCCTCGTTGGTGGTAGATAACTCAATCGGTGATGCAGATGGTAATGCAGTTGAAGCCATTGCGGTGGTGAGTGTTGATAACACCCATGGGTTTTGGCAGTTCAGCCTTAATAACGGTGATAGCTGGCGTAACTTTTCTAGTGTAACTGGTGGTGTTCGTGATATGAGCACGGCTGCATGGTTGCTCGATGGTACACTCAGTGGCGCTAATACGCATAAAGTCCGTTTTGTACCAGAGGCAAACCACCATGGCTCATCGAGCTTAACGTTTGTGGCATGGGATAAATCGTCAGGTAACGCGGGGTGGATAGCCAATGCGAGCACAACCGGGGGCACCAGTGCGTTTTCCAGTGCGTCAGACACTGCAGTGATCACGATTTCATCGGTCAATGACGCCCCAACGATTGCCACCAATACTGGCGTGACCTTGGCTGAAGGGGGCACTGCAACGATTTATAACAATCACCTCAATGAAGGTGATGTGGATGATTCGAACACAGGGTTAACTTATACTGTGACCACAGCACCGAGCAATGGTACGTTGTTTGTGGATGCGAATAATAATGACACATTGGATGCGGGCGAAGCGCGCAGTGTGAATGGCACTTTCACTCAGCAAGATATCAACAATGGCAACCTGATGTATCTGCACAACAGCAGCGATACCACATCAGGTAGCTTTGTATTTACCCTTGCAGATGGTGGAGAAGATAGTGCTGCGCCGCTTACAGGACAAACTTTCAACTTCACCGTAACCCCTGTAAACGATGCAATTTCAGTAACTACACCGCCAACAGATGTTGCAGTAACAGAGGATGCGAGTTCAAACCTAGATCTATCTGCTTTGACGCTGATTGACTCAGACAGTAGCAATGTCACGTTGACAATTTCCGTGGATAACGGCCAGTTTGGTTCGCCTGTAGATGGCTCGGGGCAAGGTGTTACGGCAAGCCTGTCGCAAGACGGTAAAACCATTACACTCACAGGCTCGCCAAGCGCCATTGATACCTATCTGAATACGGCTTCAAACTTGACGTATACCGGTGTGAGTGACAGCCAGGGTGATAACCAAGCGACCATTACCATTACGGGTAACGATAATAACGGCTCAGGCTCAGTGCAATTGGCAACGGTCAACATTGATATTACCGATGTCAACGATGCGCCCGTTATCAATAACTTAAATGGTGAGCAGTTTGATTACAACGCCTCAGCGCAAAGCTTTGTGATTGTGAACCAAAACAGTGCAGTAACGGTAACCGATATTGATACCGATACGTTCAACGGTGGTGTGTTAACGGTATCGATTGCCAATGGCGCACAAACTGCGGAAGATGTTTTAGCCATTGATGACAGCAGCGCTGAAATCTCACTCAACAATGGTCAGGTTGAATATAACCAAACTAGTGTGGGGAGTTATACCGGTGGTAGCAATGGCAATAACCTGGTTATTACCTTCAACAGCAACGCCACCAATTCCATTGTGGCAGCGGTTATCAATGCCATTGAATATGATAATAGCCAAGACTCAGCAGGGACTGCGGGTGATCGAGTGGTGCGTTTTGTACTAACCGATGGTGAAGGCGGTACATCAGCCAATGCCGATGTCACTATTAACTTAACGGTTAATACTACACCTACTTTGAGCTTAGCAACCACACTAAACTACACCGAGAATAACGCAGCAACTATGCTTGACAGCCAAGCAACAGCCAATGACGCGGATGGTGACGCAAACTGGCAAGGTAACGGCGCTAAGCTGGTTGCATCAATTTCAAGTAATGGTTTGGCTGAAGATATCCTCAGTATCAATACAGGTGGTGATTTTGGTATTAACAATGGCCAGTTGAGTTATCAAAACACGGTGATTGGTACCCTTGACGAGACAAGTGGCACTGCCAATGATGGTGTTGTGACTGGCAGCGATACGCTAACCGTTAACTTAACTGCAGGCAATAATGCGATAGTTCAAGCGCTGGTAAGGGCTCTTAGCTATGAAAATAGCTCAGATAAGCCTTCTACAGAAGCAAGAAATGTCAAAGTTCAACTGACGGATACGCTTGCAGGCACGGTATCTGAGTCCATTAGTGTCGTTGTGAAAGCCGTGAATGATGCACCGACTATCTCGGGTTCACCTGTTGTTACTGTCGCGCAAGGAGAAGCCTATGGTTTTACCGCCGTTGGTAAAGATGTTGACTCAACGGTGCTGTCTTATTCAATGACGAATAATCCTAAGTGGTTAAGTATTGATAAGAATACAGGGCAATTAAGTGGTACGCCGCAAAATGCGGATGTGGGAACGACTCAAGGTATCGTCATTAATGTTTCGGATGGCGAATTAACAGCGAGTTTGAGTGCTTTTGATTTAGTTGTCACGAACGTGAATGATGCCCCTACCATTACAGGTTCACCAAAAACCAGTGTGGATGAGCGTCAGTTGTACACCTTTACGCCGAAGGCAAGTGATATTGATGGTGATAGGTTAACCTTTAGCATTAGCAACAAGCCAACTTGGTTGAACTTTAATACATCAACGGGTGCGCTTTCTGGTATACCGGCTCAAAGCAATGTGGGTAGCGAAAGTAACATCGTGATCACTGTGTCTGATGGTCAGCTACAAGCCAGTCTGCCTGCTTTCTCGGTGCAAGTGTTGAACGTAAATGATGCGCCGACTATTTCAGGCCAACCAGCCAGCTCTGTGGTTGAGGGTGATAGCTACAGCTTTACTCCAGTCGCCACAGATATTGATAGTCAAAACTTGACCTTCAGTATTGAAAACAAACCTACTTGGGCGTCGTTTAACACGCAAACGGGTGAGTTATCTGGTACTCCGACGGGTGATGATGTAGGCCTGACCGCGAATGTATCAATTAGTGTGTCTGATGGTGAGTTATCAGCTTCGTTAAAACCATTTAACCTCACCGTGAATGTGCGTAATACAGCGCCAAAAGCTAGCCCACAAACGGTACAAGTAGATGAAGATGGTCGAATTAGCATTATCGCGACAGTGAGTGATGAGCAAAACGATAAACTCACGTTGACCTTACAAACGCCGCCACAAAATGGCGCTCTAGTTGCGACCGATACAGGCTGGGTATATACACCAAATGTGAACTTTAATGGACAAGATGGTTTTACCTACATTGCCAATGACGGAGAACTAACCTCAGAGGTTGCATTGGTGACTGTGACGGTTAATCCAGTTAATGATGCTCCAACAGCACAAGATGACAGCATTACATTGACTAAAACAGCAAATGATAGCTACACGCTTGCTGTATTAGGTAACGATGCGGATATCGACGGTGATGCACTGCGTATTGAAGGGGTTACGGCGAGCATTGGTAATGCTACCGCTAATGATTCATCTATAAGTTATCAAGCTCCTACGGGTTACATCGGTTCTGTGTCGCTGTCTTATTCTGTGACGGACGGTAAGAAAGGACGCGCCAGCGCCAAAGTGAATCTGTTGATTGAAGGTAACCGTAATACTCAAGCGCCAACGCTGACGGTACCTGCGGATCTCACCATCAATGCAACGGGCCTATTTACCAAAGTAAACTTAGGCGTTGCTTCTGCTAAAGATGCACAAGGCAATGTATTGCCAGTATCCTTGGTAGATTCACAAACGGTATTTGCACCAGGCAAGCACAATGTATATTGGCGTACCGAAGATAGTGCTGGCCTTGAAACCATTGCACAGCAAGTCTTGAATGTTCAACCGCTGATTTCACTTAGCAAAGATCAAGTGGTTTCGGAAGGTTCTACCGTGACGATACAAGTGCTTCTAAATGGACCTTCGCCGACTTATCCATTAGAAGTAGGCTACACCATCAGTGGTTCTGCGTCACAAAATGACCATACAGCACAAAGTGGTACTGTGACTATTCATAGTGGAACACAAGCCAACATCGTTTTTGATGTGACACTTGATGAGGTCGCAGAGTCAGAGGAAACCGTCATTGTGACATTGGCCTCAGATCTGAACTTAGGTAGCAAGCAGCAAACGACAATCCGTATTCGCGAAAGCAATATTGCACCTACGTTGAGCTTAAACGTGCAACAGCAAGATGAAGCGCGTATGACGGTAAGCCAAGCTGATGGACTTGTCACGATCACAGCAACGGCGAAAGATGCTAACACCAGCGATAAACTGGCACTTAGCTGGTTATCAGACTTAAGCAACCTTGGTACAGAACAAAACAGTTTTGTGTTTGACCCAACGGCTGTTTCACTGGGCGTGTATGCGATAAAAGCCATTGCAACTGACAGCGGTTCACCAGCTCTGAGCGCGACAGAAACCGTTTATGTTGAAGTTATCGAGCGTCTGGCAGGTTTGGCAGATGTCGATACGGATGGTGATTTAATCCCTGATAGTGAAGAAGGTTACAAAGACACTGATGGTGATGGCATCGCTGATTACTTAGATGCGATTGATGAATGTAATGTTGTGCCTGCACAGGTTAACAACCAAAAAGCATTCCTAGCCGAAGGTGATCCGGGCGTTTGTTTACGTCGTGGTGCAGTTGCTGCACTCAGTAACACGGGCGGTTTACAATTAGAATCGGATCAACAGCAAGGGATTGTGAGTGATACGCAGGCTAAAAACGTCGGTGGTATTTTTGACTACATTGCTTATGGCTTACCAGAGCAAGGCCAAAACTATAACTTGGTGCTGCCACAGCAATTACCCATTCCAGCCAATGCTGTATATCGTAAGTACACGCAAGCAAAAGGGTGGGGTGAGTTTGTTGAAGACGAGAACAACCAAGTGTTCAGTACCGCTGGTGAGTTTGGTTATTGTCCTCCTCCGGGCGATGCAATATGGCAACCAGGCTTAACCGAAGGGCATTGGTGTGTTCAGCTAGTAGTACAAGATGGTGGACCGAACGATGCGGACGGTGAAGCGAACGGGACTGTTGTTGACCCAAGTGGTGTGGCGGTTTACGTAACTGATAATGCCGAACCAATCGCAAATGAAGATAGCGCTAGCCTATCTTGGAATAGCAGTATAGAAATCGACGTATTAGCGAATGATACTGATGCTGATAGCGATAACTTAGCATTGTCACAAGTATCCGCTCAGTTTGGTGAGGTTGTTATCACAGCGCAACAAACGCTGAAGTACACGGCGGCTGACAACTTTGTGGGTGCGGATGTGATTACTTACAGCATCACCGACGGTCAAGGTGGCACGGCACATAGCCAAGTTACAGTTGAAGTGATTGGTAATCGTGCACCATTGGTACAAGGTGAGCAAGTGACAGCGCTTCATCATAAGGCGACTACGATAGATGTCTTAGCAAATGACACTGACCCTGATGGCGATAGCTTAACTGTGAGCTCGGCAACAGCGAGTAACGGTGAAGTGACGATAATTGAAGGCGGTAAACTGAGCTATGTTTCTAACGTAGGGTTTTCTGGAGTTGATACGGTTAACTATATCGTGATTGACGAGCAAGGCGGAAGCAGCAATGGCTCGGTACAAGTACAGGTTACTGCAAACCGTTTACCAGTGGCACAATCAGATGTTGCCCAAGTTAATACAGGAGCAAGTATCAATATTGATGTTTTAGCCAACGATAGTGACGTTGACGGCGATGAGCTGACGATTATAGAAGCTTCTGCATCACAAGGTAGTGTAAGTATTCAACAAGGAACAGTGCTGGTTTACAAAGCAAAAGCAGGGTTTACTGGAACTGATACTATCAGCTATACGATAAGTGATGGTTATGGTTCACCAGTGAAAAGCACCGTGAATGTGACTGTAATAGCCACTGGAACACATGTTGATGGTCAAGGTGGTAAATCTTCAGGAGGTGCGCTTATGTGGTTGTACGTGCTGATGGGGATTGCAGCCCTAAGAAGGCGTTCACTAAAAAGATAAACTTCTACAATTTTACTCTTTGAGTTTGAAGAGGGCTGGGTATTAATCCAGCCCTTTTTTTATGCGCAAAAAAGCTTGGCGTTTAAATTCTGCAAGTGGTGAAAATAGAATCAATTTTTATTTATATACGCGTACATTTGTGGGGGTAATTGCAGCTTGTTTTTGATTAAAAATTTAGCGCTTTATTTTTGCGTGTCTAAACTTGTGAGGATACAGCAATGAATACAGACTGAATCTTGCCGTAATATGTTTTAGTCAAGGACCTTTGGAGCTAGGTAGCAATAATGGAAAAACAACAAGCACATAGTGATGTCTCATTGGGATATGCTGACCCTCACATTGATGAGTTGCTTAAATACTCAATTCGAACGCAACTCGAATCTTTATTGAAGTCCCAAACCTCTGTTGAGCAAAGACAAAAGTTATTGCAGAAAAGTTTTGTTGATGCCATGAATTTAGTGTTGAGTGACAATAAAACTGAGCATCAAACCCTCGTTAAAGCCTTTGAAAATATGTACGACCAAGCAGTGCAGTCAATGGCGATGGCGGAGCTCAGTCAAGAGCTACTGACTCGCCAATACATTTCCTCCACAGGCCTGATTATGTCACCCCATAATTGTAAGCATACGATAAAAGATGTTTATCGTATAAAGGGGTATGCACGGGGCGTTAATCAGGCTATTCAAGGTAAGCTGGAACACAAGCAATCTATTACCATTTTATATCCGGCCTGTGGGCCTTTTGCTCCGCTTATTTTACCTTTACTGAGTTATTACAAAGATACGCAAACCTATAGTGCGAAGCAGCTTCAAGTTATGTTGGTTGATGTTCATCCTGGTGCCGTCATAACGTTGCGTCAATTGGTGAAAGACTTGCAGTTAGAAGACTATATTTCGTTAATTGAAGAAGCCGATGCTACAAAATTTTCGCCCGATGTAGGTATTGATTTATTAGTGCTAGAAGCCATGCAACATGGCTTTACCAAAGAAGGCCAATTGAGTATTGCCAAACATTTAGTGCAGTTTCTCAATATAGATGGCTGGATGATCCCACAAAATGTGTCCATTCGAGGCATGATGGTGATAGGTGAAACTGAGTTTAATCAACAATGGAGAGAAGTGGATTACAGCCACTCTCAGAATATGACTAACTTTGCTCAACAAGACAGAATTGAGCTTGGAGAAATACTGAGTATTAATAAATCCAGCCTGTTAAGTATGCAGATAATGGAATTAGAAGACGGGGTCAGTGTGATCCCTGTTAATCAGGTCACATTTCCAACTGGTGTAGAAGACATGCATAAGCGCTTTTTAGCTATTTACACGCATATTGATACATTTGCAGAAGAGGCAATAGGGCAATATGACTCAGGGATAACGCACCCTAAACCCGACATGAGTATATACGTGGATAGTAAGCCTCGTGAGATTGAGCATACTCACTTTGTGGCCAATAGTGGTGATACCGTACAATTTTACTACCAATTGAGCGGTTTACCTGGTTTTGTGCCAGTGAAAGTGTAGGGAGACTTGGCTATGCAAAAGTTTGCCCTTTTCACAGGCAGTTGCCAAAGTATGCCAGCCATTCAATATTTAATGCAGGTTGGAAAGTTAGCATGTGTTGTACTCATTGAGGCACAACCAAATCCAGACTTGGCCCAATTACAGTATTGGCTGCAACAAAACCGTATTAATACACTGCAATATCAAAAAAATAACGAATCCGAGTTAATAGCGCAGCTCGATGCGCTCGAAGTTAATCATGGCTTGATATACATGTTTAGGCACAAGATAAAGCCTGCTCTAGTCCAGTATTTTGCACAGAAGCTGGTAAATATTCACCCCAGTCCTTTGCCTGATTATCGTGGGCCGTGGCCCTTGTATTGGCAGTTACGAAATGGTGAAGAAACAACGCGTCTTACATTACATCAGGTAGATGAACATATTGATAGTGGTGATGTTGCCAATGACATAGGGATTGATATCGCAATTCACCCATTTGACACGATGAGCTGCGTTCAGCAAAAGGTAGCACAAGCCCTGCCTGTTCTTATCAACAATTATTGCCAAGCGATTGAAGAGCAATCGCTTAGTTGGCAAAAGCAAGTTGAACCTAGCGAAAAATATGCTCCCTCGGTGAGTGAAGTTCAACTCAATGTAAACTGGCAAAAGCAAACCACAAAGCAAATAACTAATATGGCCCGAGCAGGCAATGTGGATACTGGGTGTGCCATTTTTTCTGTGGGTCAAGACAGGTTTCAACTGCTGCAAGCTAGTGGTGTGTCCTGTGATATTAACGGGATAAGGCCTGGAGCAGTGATTGAGTTGGATCGGCAGCGTGGATTGATTATTAAAACCGCTGATGGGGCAGTTCGCCTTGATGTAATTGGCACACAACAAGGGCTATTTGATGGCTACCGATTTGCTGTTTTATTTGGTTTAGAAGCCGGTTTGACGCTGTAGGTGGTTATAACGCAGTTAACCTAGTTTCAGCGGCTTCTATAGTGGGAAAGCAAGGTAAGGAAAAGCGATAAATAGTTGTGTGTGAGTGTTATCGTTTTTTAGTTAATACACTGCTTTGAAATTTACTTCAGATGCGAGTTAACGAATGAAGATAAACGTAGAGATCACCAATCAATACGGATACAACTTGGCGATGTATCCCTATAACAATGGCGAGGTGCCTTCCAATGAATCAGCCAAAATTGTCGGCAAAGTTGAAGGGACAGGGTCTTTAAGTGTGGCATGCTCAGAGTCAGCAATAATAGATATTCCTGGTATGGGGAGTTTGCTTATTCAGTTTATGGGAGAGCAAAAGTTGTCTGAGTATCATGACAAATTCTGCGAGCACCCTGATGAGTTTGATCAATGCGAACAAATGGTATTGATCCGCTATAAAACCTCTGAATTGTACTGGCGTTTTTCCAACTCAGAAAGCAATGCAGAGATAGCGTTGAGTGTGAATGACGTTGGGACAGTATGTTTAGGCAAAATCTCTGTTGGCAGTGTTCGGCAAGTTGCTTTGCCTGAGTTGTTTATTCCGCCGGTATTCTTGGTGAACCCGATGGCTGAAATGCAAGGCGACGCGGAACAACCTGAGTAGACAAGCAGTATCTAGTGTGAGCAAGTAAAAATACTTTAAATTAAATAGTTGGTGTGGCACACGAGTGAGGTTTAGTAGTCCGAATGTCACCGATAAGCAATATATAAAATAAAGAGGACTAATCATGTCTGCAGATTCATATATCGGAACAATGAGACCTTTTGGCGGTACTTTTGCGATAAGAGATTGGGCAATATGTTCAGGGCAGCTAATGGCAATTTCTGAAAATACATCGCTCTTTTCTTTAATTGGCGACATCTATGGCGGAGATGCACGTACTACTTTTGGCATACCGGATTTACGAGGCCGCAGTCCTGTTGGATTAGGAACGATGCCTGGGGGCAGAACTTATCAATTAGGCATGCGTTTTGGTTTGGAAGACATTGCGTTGAATTCTCTACAGTTGCCACAGCATACTCACACAGCGACATTTGTGCCCTCTGGTGGAGGGAGTGGTGTAACGGGGTCTTTGCAAGCTGCAACAAATAACGCGAATACGAGCACTCCTGACGCGACAAGCTACCTCGCGGGTAATCCGAATACCCCAATGTATTACAAACAGCAGGGCCTATCTCCTGCACCCACATTAACGCCTATAGAAGGATTGAGCATTGATGGTGGCGGCTCAGGCGGCAGTGTTGTGGTCAGTGAAACAGGCTCTTCTCATAGCTTTAGCATTATTAACCCGCTGCAAGTTGTCAATTGGCAAATAGTTTTGGTCGGGATCTACCCTTCACGTAGTTGATAGGTGAGGAGCAGGCTCTGTGGCTATGGTTACAGTTATAGGGCCTGTTTGTCGAGTATTTCGATGTACAAGACGTTTGAATTAAACATGGTTCAACAGCTTTTCAATGGAAACGCTAGTGAATTTTGGCTCCCAAGTTATTTGGAGTAAATATGAAGTTGAATCGGATTAAAGCTAACATCAAAGGCTTGCTACTTATTGGTCTATCTGTGACTAGTCTATCGGTTTCGGCGATTTCTATAGATTATAAGGTGAAATCGGGCAGTGGTGTTGCGAATATATCTCATACAGATAGCTCAGTTACATACTTGCTTGATTCAGGTACCGCTACTTCATATACGTCATCTACGATGACCGTTTATGGCGGCACGGCAGCGGCATCCGATACTTATATTAATGGGACTCCGAATGCTACGGCAGGTGGGTATATATTTTATACCAGCGATTCTAATAATAACTTTAGCTTTGATTCAATCTCCATTTATCCTAACTTGCAGATTGCAAACAATAATTACGAAATTCGCTTAAAAGGGTACGACGGTGGTACGTCTGCAACACCGGTGACAGCGACTATTACTGTACCTCAAGGAAACGCTACGGATGTCTTTACTATTACCAGAGGCTCTGACTTCTCAGGTAGTGACTGGCAAAATGTTGATACCGTAGTGCTGGAATTTTATGACACATTTAATAGTGTTTATGATAACCGATTTGCCGTAGATACGATTACGGTGACTGCTGCAGTGGCTTCCGATAGCACGGCACCCACAATCAGCCAAGTTACAGCGGTTACTACGCCAACGAATGACAATACACCTAACTATACTTTCACCACTGATGAAGCAGGTACCTTGTCAATGGGGGGGAGTTGTGGCACATCAACCTCAACGACCATTAGTAGCACTGGCAATCAAACCATTACCTTAACTCAAACAGATAACTCAACGGCCTTAGCTGATGGTACGTACAGTAATTGTACGGTTACCGTGACTGATGCAGCTGCTAATGCCAGCACAGCTTTGAGTATTTCAAGTTTTACCATTGATACAACCGGGCCGACTTTAGCACAAGTCACCGCAGTGACAACGCCTACCAATGATACAACGCCAAACTATACCTTTAGTACAACCGAAACTGGGACTTTATCAGTCGGCGGGAGTTGTGGCACGTCCAGCTCGACGACCATCAGTAGTACCGGCAATCAAACTATAACTTTGACTCAAACTGATAACTCAACGGCTTTAGCTGATGGCACATACAGTAACTGTACGATCACCGTGACAGACTCCTTAGGCAACGCCAGCAGTGCTTTGAGCATTTCTAGTTTTACCATCGACAGTACCGCACCGACTTTAGCACAAGTCACCGCAGTGACAACGCCTACCAATGATACAACGCCAAACTATACCTTTAGCACAACTGAGACGGGTACTCTATCTGTTGGTGGCAGTTGTGGTACGTCTAGCTCAACGACCAT
>NZ_JBSVEM010000036.1:0-20666 GCF_056312285.1 Pseudoalteromonas sp. ABE4_541 | reverse complement strand
GTAAAACGTGACTTTTTCATTGTTGTCTCCTGTTTGTGATATTACAGAAAACTCTAATTAAACATGTCTCATGTTAAGGGAAGTGGACAAAGGGGAAGAGAGGACGCGATCATATTAATTTCTATAAAATTACCTATAGTGAAAACGTAGTGGTTGAAATTTATTCTACGAAGCTTAGAAATGAGATAACGAGCTAGACAAGCAATTGAATGTACGTATACTGGATTTAGTTAACAGGATGATAATGGAACGCAGCATGAAACATTGGTATTTGTTGTATTGCAAATCGAAACAGGAAGCTAGGGCGTTTTCTAACCTTAAGCAGCAAGGAATTAGCGCTTTTTATCCAATTATAATACGCCGTAAAACTGCCGCATCAAAAATAATTAAGCAACCGTTATTTCCAAGGTACTTATTCGTTCAATTAGACCCTACTTCAGCAAACTTCTCAGCAATAAAATATACTCGAGGTATTTCTGACTTTGTTCGTTTTGGCGGACGTATTCGACAAGTGCCAGAAGATATTGTGAATCAACTCATTGCAAAGCAAGATAGTATTGAGCGACATGATTTTGAGCATGGTGATAAAGTATTACTCGATAATGATTATTACAATAATGTTGAAGCGATATATCAGCAAGCTGATGGGGAAACAAGAAGTGTTTTGCTGATCAAATTACTCAATCAAGGTGTTGAGCTCACAGCTGAAAATAATGACTTTAGAGCCGCTGTCTAGTTTTTAATTGTCGAAATCAAAAAATGTATATGGCTTATCGGCTGAATTCGAGCATAACCAATCACAAGTAGAATTAAACATCAGTATTTAGGGGCTGAAACCTAAGGGCGGAAGCGTGCCAAAATGTAACTAGTATTTTGGATCTTTTAGGCATCGAATTTAGCTGTCAGTGTTTAACGTTAGAGAATACTAAATAGCTTGAAAAGCAAGGTCGTAAATTAGAGGATGTATAGAAAGAGCTAGTCTGCGATTACTTGCGAACGGTCATGGTGCATGCTTTAATGAGTTCTAATAGATTAGTTTCTATTAAATAAAGTACAATAAAAAGCAATAAAAAGAAAAGATTATAATTTTGGGAAGAAACAATGACGTTAAGCTGTAAAACAACCATCGCTAGTGGCTTATTGTTAGCATTGAGTGGCTGTACACTGATCCCAGGTGGCCACATTGAAGGAATTGCCTCAGGACAACAAACGGCAAACCTAGAAAGGGACTTAGAAAAAGTAAATATTCACATTATTGACTCGCAATTAGTTCAAGAACACAAAATCAAGCATGCAGAGCAAATTGATCGTTCATCACTTGTGGGTATTGATGTATCAACTTATGAATATCGCTTAGGCGTTGGTGATGTGATCACCATAGGTGTGTGGGATCACCCTGAATTAACTATTCCGGCGGCTGTGCAAAGAACGGCTGAGTTTGACGGCTTTCGGGTGCAAGCGGATGGCACTATTAATTTTGCTTACGCTTCTAAAGTTCCCGCTGCAGGAAGAACAGTAACAGAACTTCGTGAAGACTTAACCAAGCGTTTGAGCAGAGTGATTGAAGATCCACAAGTAGACGTTAAAGTCGTTGGTTTTAAAAGCCAAAAGGCCTATGTAACTGGGGAAGTATCCAAACCTGGAGTGTATCCTATTACAGAAACGCCAGTTACTCTGATCGATGCTATCAACCAAGCGGGCGGCCTAACTGAAAATGCTGATTGGGAAGCAGTAACTTTTACTCGTGGTGATAGCACCGAAGTAATCCAATTAGATGACTTCTACTCAGAAGGCGATATTTCACAAAACCGCTTGCTACAACATGGCGACATTATTCACATCAGCCGTAATGACAAGCGTAATGTTTATGTACTTGGTGATGTAATCAGAGCTGGTAAAGTCGATGTAAACCGCTACGGCCTGAGTCTAGCTGAAGCACTCACCGAAGTAGGTGGCTTTAACGAGCGAACAGCCGATGCAAACGGCGTATTTGTACTGCGCAAACGCGACTTCCAAAAAGACGGTGTATTGGCAGATGTGTACCAACTACATGCAAAAAACGTCGCATCGTTGGTCCTAGCAGAGCAATTTGAACTTCAACCACAAGACATTGTGTATGTAACAAGTGCGCCATTGGCACGCTGGAACAAAGTTATCAGCTTATTGTTGCCTTCACTGTCAACAGTGGATGCGATTCAAGATATAGAAAATCAATAACTGTGAGAACTCATGTTTGATAGTGTTTTAATGGTATGTGCGGGCAATATTTGCCGCAGTCCTACGGCAGAGTATCTGCTAAAAAACAAACTAAGTGGCAAAAATGTAGCTGTTTCGTCAGCTGGATTAACCGCTCTAGAAGGAAAAGCCGCGGATGCATTAGCGCAGGAGTTGGCGAAAGAACAAGGGATCGACATGAGTGAACACCAAGGTCGCCAGTTAACTGGCACCTTGGTCGCACAAAACAGCCTTATTCTAGTAATGGAGCAAAGGCATTTAACCGATCTTTGCAGCCGTTACCCTCAAGCTCGCGGCAAAACATTTTTGTTGGGCAAATGGATTGGCGACAAAGAGATCCCCGATCCCTATCGCCAATCTAAAGAAGCGTTTGCACACGTATATGAGCTTATTGATAGCGCCTGTGGCGCTTGGCAACAGTATTTATAAGGAATTGTGAGTATATGAATGCTCAGCCAAATCTAATTACTCCACAAAAGTCCCAAAAAGACAACGCACAAGAAATCGATTTAATGGCACTTTTTGGTGCATTATTAGATGCCAAATGGTTTATTTTTAGTGTCACCGCATTATTTATGCTGTTGGGCGTAGCCTACGCGATATTTAGCACACCAATCTACCAAGCAACCGCAATGGTTCAGGTAGAAGAAAAGGGCGGTTCAGTACCTGGCTTTGATGATATGTCAGGTATGTTTGAAAGTACCTCTGCCGCAGTAACCGAAATCGAACTACTCAAATCAAGAAGCGTAATCGGCGAAGCAGTAGATACGCTTAATTTAGATACAGTTGTTGAACCCAAGCTATTCCCACTATTTGGCGGCCGCAGCTTCCGTAAATTTGTAGCACAAACTGAAGGCGAAGTTGCAGAGCCAAACTTTGGCGCAACTTCTTATGCTTGGGGTGGTGAGAAAGTTGAAATACACCGATTTAGAGTCCCTAAAAGCACAGAAGGGCTTGAGTTCACTTTACAAGCACAAACTGATGATAATTTTGCTTTATTAAATGCAGACGGTGAAGAGGTGTTTGCGGGTAAAGTAGGGCAGGAGGTTAAAACTGGTCAGTTTGCATTAACAATCAAAACGCTTATTGCGCGCCCTGGTACTGAGTTTTCAATCGTAAAGCGTAATAGATTACAAACTATACTAGACCTGCAAAGTGCTATCTTTGCATCTGAAAAAGGTAAAGACTCAGGTATTATCAACCTAGCGCTCCAAGATAAAAGCCCGGCATACGCAGAGAAAGTACTCGACAAAGTCGCCGGCATTTACGTTCGCCGTAATGTTGAGCGTAATAGTGCTGAGGCACAACAATCTTTAGAGTTTTTAGAAGTACAGCTTCCAGAAGTGAAGCGTAACTTAGAGCGGGCGGAAAAGGCTTTTAACGATTATCAAATTCGTCAAGAATCCATTGATATTAGTTTAGAGACCCAAGGTGTTTTAGAGCAAATTGTTGCACTAGAGACTAAACTGCAAGAGTTAGATTTAAAGCGTTTAGAGCTAGGCCGTAAGTTCAAACGTGAACACCCATCTTACCGAGGTGTGATTGAGCAAATTGATACTGTAAAACGCCAACGAAATGAACTAGCTGGTGAAGTGCAAGGCCTGCCAGAAACCCAGCGTGAACTGTTACGCTTAAAGCGTGATGTAGAGGTAAATAACGAGATCTACACCCTCTTACTTGGTAAAACTCAAGAGCTGGATATTGTGCGCGCCGGTACGGTGGGTAATGTGCGTATTGTTGACTACGCAGAGGTAAATACAACGCAACCAGTCAAACCTAAAAAAGCACTCATTGTTGTGATGGCAACCATGCTTGGCGGTATGATAGCAATAGCTATCGTACTTGTGCAAAAAGCGTTGCACAAAGGTATTGAAGACCCAGCGGAAATAGAAGCGTTAGGCATGCCTGTGTATGCAAGTGTGCCATTCTCAGATTATCAAGTAAAACTCACTGGCTTTGCCAAAGCGCGCAAAGGCAAAACGGCAAAAGCCAAATCAATATTAGCCATTGATAACCCAGCCGACCTTTCTGTAGAAGCACTACGCAGCCTGCGTACAAGCCTTCACTTTGCCATGCTAGAGGCAAAAAATAATGTGATAGCAATATCAGGTCCAAGCCCAGGTGTAGGTAAATCATTTATTACGGTGAACCTTGCAACCGTACTTGCTCAAAGTGGTAAAAAAGTATTGGTCATAGACGCGGATATGCGTAAAGGCTATTTACAAACCCAGTTTGGTATGAAGTGGGGTAACGGTTTAAGTGATTATTTGTCAGGTCGCCTAAATTTAGCTCAAACCGTTAAGCACACGCAAGTAGAAGGGTTAGATGTAATGACTCGTGGTCAAATACCTCCAAACCCTTCGGAGTTATTAATGCACCAAAACTTCACCAGATTAGTTGATGAAGTCAGTAAAATATACGATTTGGTGATTATTGATACACCACCAATTTTAGCGGTAACCGACCCCGCGATTGTTGGTGCTCATGCCGGCACAACATTACTAGTAACCCGTTTTGGTCAAAACCATGCAAAAGAGCTAGAAATTACACGAAATCGTTTTGAGCAAAATGGTATTGATGTAAAAGGGGTGGTATTCAATGGTGTTGTTCGTAAATCAACCAATGCCTATGGTTACTATGGGTACTATAACTATGAGTACAAATCAGATAAAGCATAGAGTGTTATGTCGCGATCCGCAGCAGCGTCTTAATGCAGAGACCTAAAAGGTGGGTCTTTATTACGACACAAAGTACAGTCGGGGGCTGTTGCAACATAACAATCTTAAATGTTTAAAGTGGTATTACGTTACGATTGGGAAAAGAACAATCAAGGTTACGCAAGGGCAAATTAAACTTGCAAAATAATAGCTCTGCATGAAGAGTTCAGCTTAATCAAGAGGAAAACTTAATAAGGCAAGTAAAGCTTTCTAATATCCAATTGGCATTTCTAAATAAATCAGTTAGAGACAATAAAAGGGACACTCTGTGAAAGTACTTACAGTATTTGGAACAAGACCTGAAGCAATCAAAATGGCACCTTTAGTACATGCTCTAAAGCAAGATGTACGCTTTGATACCAAAGTATGTGTTACCGCGCAGCACAGAGAGATGTTGGATCAGGTATTGGAATTATTCAAAATTACCCCTGACTATGATTTAAACCTAATGAAAGTCGGGCAGACATTACCCGAAGTGACAAGCCGAATTCTATTAGAGCTTACCCCGGTACTTAAAGAGTTTAAGCCTGACGTGGTTTTAGTGCATGGCGATACTGCAACGACATTTGCAGCAAGCTTAGCTGCTTATTATGAACAAATTTCAGTTGGTCATGTCGAAGCCGGTTTGCGTACAGGCAATATATACTCTCCATGGCCAGAAGAAGCAAACCGCAAGCTTACAGGGGCACTTACCAGATATCATTTTGCTCCCACAGAAACTTCTAAACAAAATTTGCTTGTTGAAAATTACCCTGATGAAAATATATTTGTTACGGGTAACACTGTGATCGATGCTTTGCTAATGGTGAAGCAACAAATCGAAACAGACTCTGATTTAAGCAATACTTTAGCTGCACAATTCCCCATGTTGGATGAGAGCAAAAAGCTTATCCTAGTGACAGGTCACCGAAGAGAAAGCTTTGGTGGTGGGTTTGAACGTATTTGTGAAGCGTTAGCAAAAACAGCTAAAAAACACCCTGAAACACAAATTTTGTATCCAGTGCATTTCAACCCGAACGTTCAAGAGCCTGTAAAGCGCATACTGGCTGATGTAGAAAATGTACATTTAATAGAGCCACAGCAATACCTACCTTTTGTGTACTTGATGAATCGTGCACATATCATTTTAACAGACTCAGGTGGTATTCAAGAAGAGGCTCCTAGTTTAGGTAAGCCTGTGTTGGTGATGCGTGATACCACAGAGCGTCCTGAAGCAGTAGAAGCAGGAACAGTAAAATTAGTAGGGACAGATGTCGCAGCAATCACCACGTCTTTAGATGAATTGTTAACTAATGATAAAAGTTACGAGCTAATGAGCAGAGCCCATAATCCTTATGGTGATGGAAGCGGATGCAAAAAAATCTGTGACATTTTAGCTAAATAAACAATGCTAAACAGTTTTAAATTTAACGATTTTCAAAGGGAAAGTATGTCATTTAATACAATTTCGGTTGTTGGCTTGGGTTACATTGGATTGCCAACCGCTGCGATGTTTGCCTCTCGTAAAAAGAACGTAATTGGCGTGGATGTTAATCATCATACAGTAGCCACAATCAATCGAGGTGAAATCCATATCGTAGAGCCTGAGCTAGATATGATTGTTCATGCGGCGGTAAAAGAAGGTTATCTCAAAGCAACGCTATCACCAGAGCAAGCAGATGCCTTTTTAATAGCTGTGCCTACTCCTTTTAAAAATAATGATTCAACAATCCCTGAACCTGACCTAAGTTATATACAAAAGGCTAGTGATGCGATTGCCCCAGCGCTCAAAAAGGGTGATTTAATTATTCTTGAGTCTACCTCGCCAGTTGGTACAACTGAGCAAATGGCAAATTGGCTAGCCGCAGCTCGTCCTGATTTAAGTTTTCCACAAAGTGCAGGGGAGAATGCTGATATAAATGTGGCCTACTGTCCAGAACGCGTATTACCTGGGCACGTAGTTCGTGAATTAGTAGAGAACGACCGTGTAATTGGTGGTATGACGGCAAAGTGCTCGGCCCGAGCTGTAGATTTATATAAAACCTTTGTTCAAGGTGAGTGTGTAATTACTAATGCTCGCACTGCTGAAATGACAAAGCTAACTGAAAACTCGTGTCGTGATGTGCAAATTGCTTTTGCTAACGAATTATCTGTTATCTGCGACAAGTTAGACATTGATGTTTGGGAGCTTATCTCTTTGGCTAATCGCCACCCTCGCATTAATATTCTACAACCAGGCCCAGGTGTTGGAGGTCACTGTATTGCAGTAGATCCATGGTTCATTGTTAGTAAAACTCCACAGGAAGCTAGAATTATACATACAGCACGTAAGGTGAATGATGCGAAGCCAAGTTGGGTGATAGATAAGGTAAAAGTCGTTGTTGCTGATTTTTTACAAGCACATCCAACAAAAACTGCAAAAGATGTAACAATTGCCTGTTATGGTTTAGCGTTTAAAGCGAATATTGACGATTTGCGCCAAAGCCCTGCACTTTACATAGCAACTGAAGTTGCCTCACTACATGTTGGTAATACATTTTTTGTAGAACCAAATATCAAAGTACTCCCTAGAAGTGTTCGTAATGGTGAGTTAGTTTCTTTCGATAAAGCACAAGAATACGCAGATATTCATGTTGTGCTTGTTGAACATAAGAAATTTAAAAATAATACACATAAAAGTAACTTTGTTGTAGATACTAAAGGAATTTGGTAAATGAGAGATATCCTACCTCTTATTGGTCGTACTGATGCGCTGTTTACTCAAGATATCGCTCAGCACGAAGCTGAGCTGTCTCGTATCGTTTCAGAGTCACGTTTTCTTGTTCTTGGTGGTGCGGGGTCGATTGGCCAAGCGGTCACTAAAGAAATCTTTAAGCGCCATCCTCAGAAGTTGCACGTTGTTGATATCAGTGAGAACAATATGGTGGAGTTAGTCCGCGATATTCGCAGTTCATTCGGTTACATAGATGGTGACTTCCAGACATTCGCGTTGGACATCGGCTCTATTGAGTATGATGCGTTCATTAACGCGGATGGCCAATATGACTACGTATTGAACTTATCTGCACTTAAGCATGTTCGCAGTGAGAAAGACCCATTTACCTTAATGCGTATGATTGATGTCAATGTATTCAACACTGATAAGACGATTCAACAGTCGATTGATGCTGGCGTTAAAAAGTACTTCTGTGTTTCGACGGACAAAGCGGCCAACCCAGTCAATATGATGGGGGCGTCCAAACGCATTATGGAAATGTTCTTGATGCGCAAAAGCGAGGAAATTTCTATTTCGACAGCCCGCTTTGCCAATGTTGCCTTTTCTGATGGTTCGCTGCTGCATGGCTTTAACCAACGTATCCCAAAAAATCAACCGATTGTCGCACCAAACGATATCAAACGTTATTTTGTCACTCCTCAAGAATCGGGTGAGCTATGCTTGATGTCGTGTATTTTTGGTGAAAATCGCGACATTTTCTTTCCGAAACTCAGTGAGGTATTGCATCTGATTACATTTGCAGACATTGCGGTGAAATACCTAAAGCAAATAGGCTACGAGCCGCATTTATGCGCGGATGAAGATGAAGCTCGTGAACTGGTAAAAACGTTACCAGCACAAGGTAAATGGCCTTGTCTTTTCACCGAAAGTGATACGACGGGTGAAAAGGATTTCGAAGAGTTTTTCACTGATAAAGAAGTGCTTGATATGGCACGTTTTGAAAATTTGGGCATCATCAAAAATGAACCTCTGTATCAACCGGAGCTGTTGAGTCTTTTTGAAGAACAAATTGCCCAAATGAAAGATCAACGAGCTTGGAGCAAAGAGCAGATTGTGGCGCTTTTCTTTACGATGATCCCTGACTTCGGTCATAAAGAAACGGGTAAATACCTCGATAGCAAGATGTAAGGGTGAAGAAGAATGAACGCACAGTTACTGGTTGAGTTTGTACGCGACCAATACCAAACCCAAGATTTTATTCCGTTGCATGCTCCTACTTTTGCAGGCAATGATAAAGCGTATGTAATGGAAACCATTGAAAGTACGTTTGTCTCCAGCGTCGGTAAGTTTGTCGATGAATTTGAACGTAAAATGGAAGCGTTTACTGGTACTCCAAAGGCAGTGGCGGCGGTCAACGGTACCGCAGCCTTGCACGCCGCTCTCTACATGGCAGGGGTTGAACGTGGTGATTTCGTGATCACACAGGCGCTGACGTTTGTTGCAACGTGCAATGCTCTTTATCACATGGGTGCCGAGCCGATTTTTGTGGATGTTTCCCCTGTAAGCTTGGGGCTTTGCCCTAAAGCGATGAATGCTTTCTTAGAAAATAATGCACAAGTCACTGAGGAAGGTTGCATCCATAATCAAACGGGCAGAAGAATCAAAGCCGTGGTGCCAATGCACACTTTTGGTCATCCGGTAGAATTGGATGAACTGATTGCTGTTTGTTTGAAATGGAATATCTCGTTAGTAGAAGATGCTGCGGAAAGCCTAGGTTCGTTTTACAAGGGTAAGCACACGGGAACAATCGGTGATTTTGGTGCGGTGAGTTTCAACGGCAACAAAATCATTACCACAGGTGGTGGCGGTATGGTGCTGTGTGGCACAGAAGAAGCCGGCAGACGCGCTAAACACGTGACTACGACGGCGAAAGTACCGCACCCGTATGAATTCTTCCATGATGAGCCCGGCTTCAACTATCGTATGCCGAACTTAAATGCGGCATTAGGCTGTGCACAAATGGAAAGTTTGAACGCTTATTTAAGTGACAAGCGAGCGCTGGCCGAGCGTTATAGTGCGCTGTTTGAAGGTACAGAATATAACTTTGTAAAAGAGCCTGAATATGCCAAATCTAACTATTGGCTGAATGCGGTGATTTGTGAAGATAAGGCAGCAAGAGATTTGTTGCTTAAGGAAACCAATGAAGCAGGGATTATGACTCGACCAGTCTGGCAATTAATGCATCGTCTTCCTGCTTTTAGTGAGTGTTTGAAAGGGGACTTGTCTCACTCGCTTTGGGTTGAAGAAAGATTAGTGAATATACCTAGCAGCCCTGTGAACGGGTAGGAGATAAATATGAAAGCTTGTGTATTAGGCTCTGGAGTAATGGGCACTGGAATCGTATCTGTATTGATTGACTCTGACGAATTTGAAAATCTATATTGGTATGGTCGAAATTCAGCTACTTTAGACAAGAGTTTAGAGGCAGTTCGTAAAAGCACTTTAAGATCTCTGAAAAAGCAAGGGCGCGATGCTACTGAATGTGATTCATTGCTTAACAAAATTAAAATTGTAACTGAAATTAATGAGATAGAAGCGTCAGATATCTACATTGAGGCTGTCGTAGAAGAGTTGGATGCTAAGTTAGCCTTATTCAAGGAATTAAACAAAGTCATTCCTAAGGATGCACTTGTTGCGAGTAACACCTCGTCATTGTCTATAACCGCACTTGCGATGTGTATAGAAAATCCGAATAACTTTATTGGTATACATTTTTTCAACCCGACTTCAGTAATGAAATTAGTAGAAGTAGTTGTGGGTTTGACGACAGCTGACTCAACGCTTGAGAGGGCGCTTGAATTTGTAAATGATCTAGGTAAAGAGCCTGTTATTGTAAATGAATCTCCAGGTTTCATCGTTAACCGTATGCTTATCCCTATGATCAATGAAGCTGTTTCTATTTTCGCTGAAGGTATTGCGAGCAAAGAAGACATTGATAAAGCGATGAAATATGGCGCAAATCACCCAATTGGACCACTTCAATTAGCAGATCTAATTGGTAATGATGTATGTCTTTCAATTATGGAAACACTGCATACTGAAACAGGTGACCCAAAATACAGAGCTCACCCTTTGTTAAGACAGTATGTGAGAGCGAATTATTTAGGTAGAAAATCAGGAAAGGGCTTCTATGAGTACTAATCAGAGCAACAGTGTTATTGGTAAGCTGGCTATTTTTGGTACTTCAGGTTTCGCCTATGAAGTGGCTGATGTTGCAGTATCAATGGATATTGAGAAGATTATTCTGCTTACCAACGAAAAAGACTTTGATAATGTGGATGAACGTTTTGAAGTTTTGCACGAATCTGAGGTCAGTAACCTTGTAGAGCAGGGATACCAATTTGCTATGGGGATCGGTGAACCTGAGCTGAGAGAACAGGTGTTCAATAAATTTAATGATTTAGAATACCCTAATCTGATCCATAAAAATGCCTCGTTGGGCTATGGTCAACGTGAGTTAATCAATAAAAGTAAAGGTAATGTTATTACAGCCGGCGTGGCAATGACGAATAATATTCAACTGGGTAACTTTTGTATTTTTAACCTACTGTCTACCGTTGGTCATGATTGCATTATAGAAGATTTTGTATCAGTTATGCCTTCTGTAAATATCTCAGGTAACGTGAAACTAGAAAAGGGCGCTTACTTAGGTGTTGGTGCGACGATACTTCAGGGGCAGTTAGATGACAAACTCACCATTGGTGAAGGTACCGTGGTTGGTGCTGCATCTTTGGTAAGAAAGTCGGTACCAAGCTTCAAAATTGTAGTGGGGTCTCCTGCGAAAGTATTGAAGGATATTGTAAGGTAGTCTAAGAAGGTATTGGTTAAGTTATTAATGACCTTTAGGGGTGATAGTGTGGCATTAGATAGTTTGAGTTAAATGATAGCCAATAACACAAGTTACCCCTGCCGTGAACTTGAAGTATCTAAGTTTTTATTCAGCGAAAAAGAAATCGTGAATTGTTGCTGAGGGGCATTAGAGCTCCTCGTTAATCAGAGTTTAAAAATATGAGAATTGGTTTTATAGGTTGTGTTGAGTTCAGCAAATGTATTTTAAAAGAGCTTGTAAAACTCGACTTTGTTTCTGTCGAAGCCGTGGTTACAAAAAAAGAATCAGCATTTAACTCTGACTTTAGATCATTAGACACAATATGTAGTAATGAACAAATATCTTGTTTTTACTATGAGAATAAAAATGATGCAGCAATGTATGAGTTTTTAAAAAACAGTAACTTAGATGTGATTTACTGCTTCGGCTGGAGTCATTTATTAGATTCGAAAATTTTGGAATTGACACCAAAGGGGGTGATTGGTTTTCACCCCGCCATGTTACCTCAAAACAGAGGTAGGCACCCGGTCATATGGGCTTTAACTCTTGGATTAAATGAAACTGCATCCACCTTTTTTAAAATGGATGAAGGCGCAGACTCAGGGCCAATTCTGAGCCAGCAAAAAATTCAAATTCGTGACAATGATAATTCATCCTCTTTGTATAAAAAAATTGAGGTATGTGCATTAAAGCAGGTAACAGATTTTACGTACGATTTAGCAAATAACGCAGAACAACTGCTGATCCAAGACGAAAGCAAGGCTAGCTACTGGCGAAAACGAAGCCGAAAAGATGGTTTAATTGACTTCAGAATGAATGCAACGTGTATCCACAATTTAGTTAGGGCACTAGCTCCACCATATCCATGTGCTGAATTTGGTTATAAGCAAGAACTTCTTGCTGTTAGAAGCAGTCGAGTCTCTTCAAGGAAATTCCCAATAAATATAGAACCGGGTACCGTTATTGAATCGAATGAAATTGATGGCAGTTTATTGGTTAAAACTGCGCAGGACGAAGCAATTTGGTTAAATGAAATTGTTGGTAAGTTACCTCAAAAAGGGGAATATTTGTGAAATCTATTTTAGTGGTAGCACCTCATGCAGATGATGAGACACTAGGTTGTGGAGGAACGATTCGCAGGCTAGTAGAAGAAGGTGCTGACGTATATTGGATGATAATTACCTCGGTTGAAGAACAGTTTGGATACAGCCCTGAATTAGTAAAAAATAGAAAGTCAGAAATTGAGTTAGTATCCAAGAAATATGGCTTTAAAAAAGTCTTCCAGCTTCCGTTTCAACCTGCGAGTCTGGATACTCTTCCTAAAGGTGAGTTGATAGGTGCAGTTTCCAAAGTGATTAATCAAGTAAAACCCGATACTGTTTTTACGACATTTAGGAATGATGTGCATAGTGATCACGAAATGGTCTTTGATGCAGTGGTATCCTCTACGAAGCTATTTAGATATCCATTTATAGAGCAAGTAATAGCATATGAAACTCTTTCTGAAACAGATTTTGCTTTAAAACCAGGTGATAGCCAATTCAAGCCAAATCTGTTTGTGAATATAGACGGCTACCTCGCTGATAAAATTGATATTATGAACGTATTTGCTAGTGAAATGGGTGACTTTCCATTCCCAAGAAGTGTCGAAGCTATTGAGGCTTTGGCTAAATTAAGGGGAGTCCAAGCAAATTGTCAATCTGCCGAAGCGTTTTATGTATTAAAACGCGTAATTTAGAGATTGGGATCTTATTATAAATGGATAAGAAAGTATGCTTTCTAACTACTGTATTTCCGATGCCGGACGAATATTTGAGAATCTTCTTTACGTCTTTGAATGAGCAGACGGTCAGTAATTTTGATTTGATTATCGTCAATGATGGAAATGCCAATTTAGTTAAGCACCTAAAGTCGTTAAGCAACTTGAACGCATTTATAATTGACTCAAATGGCAGTGATCCTATTGAGAATAGGAAACTACTGATTGAACATGCAGTTAAAGAAAGTTATGACATTGCTATTTTTGGAGATTCGGATGACTATTTTTCAAAAAATCGCGTTGAGAATACACTTGAGCATTTTTCAAACTTGGATGTCGATATACTTGTCAATGAGCTTGGTATGTTCTTTGATGGTAAAGTTGATAATGTAAATTTATTGTCACCTAGATTTGAGAACATCCAAAAAATTCCAATGGCAGAAATTATCGATAAAAATTTTATTGGTTTGACGAATTCTGCTGTCAATCTAAAAGCTGTAAATCTGCTCGATTTTATTAAAGATGGGAAAGAAGTCATTGCATTAGATTGGTATATTTTTACAAGAGCTATGTTGAAAGGCGCTCAGGTTTATTTCACTAACGAGTGCGTTAGTCATTATCGCCAATACTCAAACAACACTGCCAGCTTAGTTGAGCTTAATATGGACTCTATTAAAAAAGTCTATGAAGTAAAGTTTCGCCATTACACAATGCTTAAAAAGTATGGTGATATTTTTTCTAAGCGTATTGAAAAAGTGGAAAGAGCAAAAAGTCAGTTAAGAGCGATTGATACTGGTTTTGAGTATTCTACTAATAAAGAAATTACAATTCCGTCTCTATGGTGGGAACTTCCTATAATTGAGGAAATAATTAATGAAGTTAACTAAATCAAAAACTCTCCATAATTTCTGTAAGCCTTATATCATTGCAGAACTTGGAGCAAATCATAACGGCGATATGGAATTGGCTAGAAAACTTATTGTTCAAGCAAAAGAAGCTGGTGCTGATTGCGTTAAATTTCAAAGTTGGACAAAAGACTCTGTATTCAGTCGAAAGAAGTATGAAGATAATTACTTTGTAGCAGATGATTATAGAGATAGAGACGACTTTACAATGGAAGAGATTGTTGAAGAGTATGCTATTTCAGAAACAGAACTACTTGAGATGAAGAGGTTTGCTAATGAAGTGGGTATCGATTGTTCTTCAACGCCTTTTAGTCGTGCAGAGGCCGATTTTTTAGTTGATAAACTGGAATCACCTTTCATTAAAGTTGCATCTATGGACCTTAATAATTACCCGTTTCTTGACTATATTGCTCGTAAAGGAAAGCCAATTATCATCTCTACAGGCTTGAGTGAGCTATTTGAGATTGATAAAGCTGTAAAAACAATTGAAAATGCCGGTAATACAGATATTTGTATTTTACATTGTGTTTCTACATACCCACCGGTAGACAGCGATGTTCATTTAAACAACATCAAAACACTACAGCAAGCATACCCGAATTATCCAATTGGATTTTCTGATCACACGATTGGTATTGAGATCCCATTAGCTTCAGTTGCCATGGGGGCAGCAGTAATTGAGAAACATTTCACACTTGATAAAAATATGGAAGGGTGGGATCACAAAGTTTCTGCAACGCAAGATGAAATGCAACAAATTGTGAGTGGTGCTAAGCGTATTAATGATGCATTAGGTAGCTTCCGAATTTCTGCTACTGAGTCTGACGAGAAAAAAGAAGAATTTAGACGCAGTATCGTGTTAACGCGACCAATGAAAGCAGGTGATACGATCGCACTAGAAGACCTAGATTTTAAGCGCCCTGGCACAGGTATTCAACCAGAGTTTGCTGAGTTTATTGTTGGTCTAACGGTCAATAAAGATCTACCTTATGACTACATTTTAACTAAATATGACTTGTCATAAATGATAGCAATTATACCTGCTCGTGGAGGCTCGAAAGGGCTTCCAGGAAAGAATATTAAGGATCTGTTAGGTAAGCCCATGATTGCTTACACGATTGACGCCGCGAAGGCATCAAAATATATAACAGATATTATTATTTCAACTGATTGCGAAGAGATTTATCGGATTGCTATTGAACATGGTGCTAGGGAAACTTTCTTGAGGCCTGCTGAATTAGCAACGGATGAAGCCCAAGCAATTGACAATTATATCTATACGATAGACAGATTAGAAAAAGACTTTTCCATCAACATTGAGTCATTTGTGGTGTTGCAACCAACATCGCCATTGAGATCAACAGAAGATATTGATAAGTCTATTGAGATGTATAAAAACTCGAATGCGCGATCTGTTATCAGCTACACAGAGGAACATCACCCTCTTACGTGGCATAAATACATAAAAGAAGATGGCAGTCTTGAAAATATCTTTGAAGATAAGTTAGATAATAGGCAGAACTTTAGAATATCGCATTATCCAACTGGTGCAGTATACGTATTTAATACTCAGTTGATTAGAAGCCGAAACTACTTCGATGAATCGACTAAAGCTTACATCATGCCAAGAGAACGCTCTGTCGACATCGATACGGAAGAAGACTTTAGATATGCTGAGTTCTTGCTTGGGAGAAATCGAGATGAGCAGTGTTTTAAAGTTAAGTGAAGACCCTAGCTTTGAGTTGGCAATTGAACTACTAGATTCGAATGGAAATGGCATACTGCCAGTAATAGACAACTATGGTAAGTTTGCTGGGATCATTACTGACGGTGATATTCGCAAAGCGATTCTTTATAAAAATTTAGATCTTGAAAGCATAATTAATAAAGAACCTTATACGCTTGACCCAAGCTCAAGTGAGCGGCAAAAAGTACAATTTTTAAAAAGCATTAAGCGTCGCCAATTGCCTTTGGTTGATCACGAAAGAAATTATGTTGGTATGTTTACCTTAGACGAACTCGATTTCTCGACACGAGATAACTGGGTCGTAATTATGGCAGGTGGACTAGGATCTCGTTTAGGTGAGTTAACAAAAGAACTGCCAAAACCAATGCTACAAGTGCGCGGTAAACCAATTCTTGAGCGTATTATTGATAATTTTGTCGAGCAGGGATTTACTAAGTTCTATTTGGCCGTGAACTATAAAAAAGAGATAATTAAAGACTACTTTCAAGACGGCAAGAAGTTTGGCATTCAAGTACGCTATTTGGAAGAAAGTAAGCGCTTAGGTACTGCTGGTGCACTCGCGTTAATTGAAGAGCAGCATGTTGTACCGATGCTGATTAGCAATGGCGATGTACTTGCTGACATTAACTATGCTGAATTGGTTGATTTTCATTTACGTTCTTCCAGTATGGCTACAATGTGCGTAAAAGAGTATGAACACATAGTTCCATATGGCGTAATTGAAACGGAAGGTGACAAGATCACTGGCCTAAAAGAAAAGCCTCGTATTCTTTTCAACATAAACGGTGGGGTTTACTGTATTGATCCCAAAGTTATCAATAGAGTACCTCAAGATACTTTTTACGATATGCCAACTTTATTCTCTGAGTTGATGAATGAAGATTTGCCTGTAACTGCTTACAGCTATAATCAATACTGGATCGATATTGGACGCCCAGATGACTTCAAAAAAGCGAACGATTCTAATGAAATTCAATAATTTGAACCAAAGTGAAGCACTGATTTGTATCGGAAGATGTAATAACTTTAATGATATAACATTAAGGTTTTCGAAAGAATTTTTAGGGTTAGAAAAATATACAACAATTTCAGAATACCCTGGTGCAGATCACTTTGTCGATTTGCAGAAGCAGAATATATCCGATCTACATTCAGATGGTTGGTTAGCTGTAAAGAATACCATTAGCATTGAAGAAGTGATTCTTAAAGATCGTCTATTGAGAAATATCAGCTACTTTGAAGCTAAAGAATTAGTCGTTAAAGTGGCTAAGTACTTTTACGAACTTTATTCTAAAAATAGTTTCAAAGTACTCGTTGTCCATCCAGTAGATAATTATGTCATGGATGTGATGGTGCAAATGGCAGAGAAGTTTAATATTGCTGTTTATGGCGTTTGTGCATTTTTTGTGGGTGGATATAAAAGAGTATCCGTTTTTGGCGAACACAATGCTATAAGAGAAGTTAGTCAAGAAGAGGTGCAGACGTTTAAGAAGAAGATAACTGATAAGTATAAATCACCAATGGTTTCTTCTTTTAGCAAGGCACTTAAGAGTAGCGTTAGTTATTACTTTAAGTACAAGTTGAAGTATTTATATTTCTATTTATTAAAGTATAAACTTTTAGGTAGGTTAGAATATGACTATATCTCTACACCTCATGCTGCAACAGTAAACAAGCTGACGGATTTATTTCCATTTAAGTACTTTAGTACAACTCTGCCGGAGAAGGTTTCTGATAATGACATATACATTCCTATGCATTATCACCCTGAAGCGACCATAGAGTACTGGGCGAGTGATACTACCTTTGTAGACTACCTTACAAGCTTAATAGAAGTCGTTAGAAAGCTCTCTGATGAAGGTTTTAATGTGTACTTAAAAGAACACCCTGCAATGTGCTTTAGACAGGATAAGTCGTTATACAAGAAACTGCTTAATATTAAAAATGTAAAGATAATAAATCCTTATGTTGAAACAGGCCAAGTTTTGGACATGTTCAATAATGTGGCTGTTTGGACTGGTAGTACAGGTATAGAAGCGTTACTTAATGATAAGAAAGTATATTTTATCAGCTCTAATTACTATTTCTCCAAGCAAAGTGATTCTTTATATGAAATAAAGCAATTTGAAACGGAAAAAGAAAAAGACGATTTTGTAGAGCATATATTGAGTAATACAATCGTCTGGTAAGTTGTATGTATACGATTATTTTTAGGTATGCAATGTATTCTTTGATTGCCTTGGAGGTAATGCTTCTACCTAAGCTACTTCCAAGTCACGAGTACTCTGAGCTGGAATATTATAAATTCATAATTTTTATGTTTCCTTTTTTGCTGGTTGGTGCTCACTCTGGATATATGTATTACCGCTTTACCGAAAAAGAGGATAGGTTTAATACCTTAGTGATATTTGGTGCCTTGCAGCTAGGGCTGTTCGCACTTGCTTTTGGCTTAATGACGCAAAATATCTATTATGCAATTGCTGGTTTACTTATGGGTATGATGGTTGTAATTGAGCAACGGGTACAAGTAGAAAAGCTGTTTACCCTCGCTCTCGCAGGTAAGCCGCTTATTTCTGTGTTTTTGGTCTTGGTGGCATATTTATCATGGGCTGGCTTTTCACCTCAGCTGGACTCTAGCCAGATTTTGTCGTTTTCAGTCGTTTTTGGTTTTCTCGCTTGGGCAGCGATTGTAGTGTTTTTCATAAAACATGCTGTGCGTTTTAAAGATTGCTTTGAATTTAGCAAGTATATTGACCTAATAAAAAAAGGGTTTTCAATTAATGTTGCAACAATTTTATTGATGATGACATTTTTCCTCGATAGATACATAACCAAGCAATATTACCCTGAGTTACTCGCGTCTTATTCATTTTCATACAATATCATCCAGTTTGTCATTCTGGCTTTGACTACAATAGGTTATGTAAATACAGTGAAAGTTGGAGAGCAATTTGATGAGCTTTCATTTCCTGTTTTGATAAAGAAGTTAGGTTATACATATAAAGTTTTTTCAGTCATACTGGCGCTGTTTTTTGTCTTTTTATACGTCATTAAGTTCTTTTATACCTTTGAAGGCTTCTTAACGTTATCTGTCATCATGTCCATATTTATTGGTAACTTTTTCTGCGTCAACAGCATTGCATCTGTTGCGCTGTATAAGGGTTTCCAAAATAAAGCTGCGGTTGTTTTGGCTTGCATCTTTGCTGTAAATCTACTGCTTTCTTACTTATTGGCAGTGATCAACGTTGCTCATTATTGGTTGGTTCTCAAAACTGGACTGTTACTAAATATTTACTCTGCTACTTTTCTGATTATGGCTAAAAATAGGCTGAAATAGACTCTATGATATTACTTAAATTTTGTTTGCTTTACTTTGGTATTCTTCAGCCTTTTTTGTCTTTACTATGGTCAAATAGCTTTAATATCCCATTGTTGGTTAGGATCGTTTCTGTTTTTAATATAATGACCTTTCTGATAGCACTGACTTTAATCTTAAAGTACACTTTTGAAAGAAGAAGTATTAAAAGTAAGCCTTTTTTATTTTTTCTGTTATTTATTATGCTAGTTGATGTTTTTGGTTTGGTAGTTGGGTCACTAAATGGTTACACCGATAAGCTATTTAACCACTTCTATTTAACTCTAAATGGCGTCTTTATTGCCTACGCTGTTTATCTATCCGATTTCCCAAGCCATAAAGTAGAGGAGTTTCTTCGTCGCTTTTCATATTTCTTCACGGCTTCATTCTCTTTTGCTGTTTTAATTATGGTAGGTCAGACAATTTTAAATATCCCACACTACCCAGCCGTAGCATCGAATTTAGCACTTATTCCGATATTTTATTTCTTAAATAAGAAGCGATATGCCATAGTTGCTTTCCTGATTCTGATGGTGTTTTTATCTGGCAAGCGTAGCGTGTTTATCATTTTGGCATTCTTGATGCCATTTTTCATATTATTCAATCGGGGTGCAAAGTTTGGGAGCGTAGTGTCGATAGGAGCAGTATTAAGTGCATCGATGTTATTAATTCTGCTCCCCCTTGCAACATATCTTGAGGACAATGCTGACAAATTTAGTGCCGGAAGATCTGTGATTAACAAGTTTGCGCTATTGAACCCACTTTCTGACAATTTCGACTTAAAATTAGCTGCTGGAGAACGCTTTGAGGAAGTGTTTAACTCCATCGAAGCACACCACCAAAACCCTTACTCTTTTTTAATTGGCTCCGGAAATGGTTTTTCTTACAAGCTAGAAGTAAGTCGAAAAGACATGGTTGAGGAAAATAGGAACGGAGTGCACTTTGCCCCTGTCGACTTTTATACCAAGTATGGGTTCTTATTTGTGCTGTCCATGACTATTTTTATAATTTTGTACTTGATGAAGGTCTTTCCCTATTTGAAGTGCGGTGTATGGTATTTTAATGTGCTTGTTTTCTATCAGGTGTTTGTTCTTTTTTATTCTTTCTTGGGCTCTAACTTTGGGTTGGACTCAATGTTTTGGATGAGCATCGGATTTGCCCTGTTACTAATTGACGAGATTAAAGAAGCGCAGGAACGGGAAGAACAGAGCATGTACGCTCATAAAACCTAATTGCAAATACTAAGGCATGGTGGGATAGAAAGCTTGAATATGACACTGTCCACTTCCCTTAACATGAGACATGTTTAATTAGAGTTTTCTGTAATATCACAAACAGGAGACAACAATGAAAAAGTCACGTTT
>NZ_JBSVEM010000035.1:0-20802 GCF_056312285.1 Pseudoalteromonas sp. ABE4_541 | reverse complement strand
TCTAATGCTTTGTTGAAATCGAATTCTTGAGTCATGTGTCATTCCTGTTTTCCTAATATTACTGAAATGACACAGATTTCTAAACACTACCCTTCCGGTTTTGACAAGGCGTCTAATCTAAAAGTTATTCATAGCTTTAAACTATGTCAGTTGCTTATACGCGTCTTCTGAGATTTGAAAAGCCGCTTTGTGCTAGCATCGTCAATATTGCGCACAAAAATAAAAGACTATTTCATATTTGCTGATGCGTTAACGTTAAAATCATGTGACAGTATTTACTGTCTTGATAGTAAATAAAAAACACCAGAGCGGCTTGCCTGCATGCCGTTCACTTATTGTTAAAATAACTTACTAAAACGATGAATTGCTGATATCAATTGAAGCATTTTATGCTCTCATTGAAGTCATAATTAGTCATGAGCTGAGGAATTAAATGGCACGTTTTTTAGACATTGCTACCCAAGCGGGATTTACTTTTATTGATGAGAATAGTACGAGACTGATCAAAGAAGTATGCCAAGGTTATAGTTTAGAAGTGACGCTAGAAGATGAAACATGGGATGAACTCTATGAGGTTGGGCTGTATTTTTGGTCACCTCGTTTTGGAAAAACGATGGAAATACTGTTCGGCAACTATGCCGAGATTGCAAGTGCTTACCATGATAGATTGCTGATCAACGATACGAGAGGGTGTTTGAGCTTTTTAGCTGCTGGTTGGGAAAAGGCACCTTGTGGAAACATGGCCCTCTATTCAGCGGCAACTTATCTTTCTTTTGAAGATTTAACCGCCAGATTAGCAAGCATTCAGGATGCACTCGGAATATATCGATTGCTTTATGAAGACATAGAAGCAGGCTTTTTTACTGCATCAGAATTACTTTGGGTTTACTTGTATTTAAGTAAAGAAATGGGCCTGAGTAACGATAGAATACTCGAAAAGCTGGCAATGCAAAGCAATTATTTTCCAGCTAAGACACTAAAACCCGTTGATAAAGCATTGCTTGATGTATTTCAGCAGGCTTATGAAAACGCTCAAGCTTGTATGGTTGGGAAAATTTAACAAGCAAGAGCGCTCATATGTTTATTGTGTAAGTGACTCGTGAGGCACAGAGCGTGCAAGCCAGCGCTCCATGCCAAACCGCTTATTTATTTTTTAAAGGCAGCGAGTGCAGCCTCATAGTTCGGCTCGTCTGTGATTTCAGCAACCAACTCACTGTGAACCACAATACCTTCTTTGTTTACACATACGATTGCACGCGTGGTTAAACCTTGTAAAGCACCATCTGGAATTGCTACACCAAAAGTTTGTGCAAAATCAGCGCTACGGAAAGTCGATGCGTGTTGTACATGCTTTATCCCTTCGATTTCACAGAAGCGGCCCGCAGCAAAAGGTAAATCTGCCGAAATACAGATGACTTGCGTATCTTCCAATTGAGCGGCTTCTTGATTAAAACGTCTTACACTGTTTGCACAAACAGGGGTATCTATACTTGGGAAAATATTTAGGATCAGGTTCTGGTCAGATAGATTAGCAGGGGTTAGCTCAGATAAATCTGCTGCTGTTAAAGAAAATGCTGGCATTGTGCTGCCAGCAACCGGGAACGTTCCAGCTACATTGACTGGATTACCTTGAAAAGTAACTTTTTTCATTTCTAATATACCTTATTAGTGTGATTGTTAATACAAAAGTGTGATAAAAGGTACATTCAACCTGTGCGCTTATCAAGTATGTCTTTGTCAGTGATGTCTGACATTTTATTACAGATATATTGTTGAAAAATAGATTTAAAAGTACACCCCTGACCAATAACTTAGCTTCTAGGCTTTTACTTCCTTGGAACACTGCGGTACAAAGCTGCAGTACAAAACGATGAAAATATAAAATGGTGTGGTTTTGTTGGAATAGCGCCTGCTTTTTGCTGGGCAGCTGGTGTTTGACAATTATACCTATCAATAGCTTCGATGTGTTACTTTGAAAGTACAACGTATTTATTGAGCGAGTTCAACGAAGGCAATGGAGTAAAATGGAATTTGCTGAACAAAATCAGGGGCAGGGCTTTTTCAAATAAACATAACGATAGCGTTCATACCCAAACCTCAAAAGGTGATACAACTCACTATTTGATATGGTAGTTGTGCATCTGACGATTTGTCTAAATTGTTTTCGCGCGATTATCGAGCAGATTTCACGTCTGCATATGTGTCATATCGAGTTTGCTTTTAAGCCTATTGTGAATTATGTACCCTAGGCCCGTTTTATTATTTTAAGAGATATTGCGATGAAGCAAATTTTACTATCTGTGAGCTTGGGCTTATCAATTAATAGCAGTGTGTTAGCTGGCGAGATAATGAGCCCAGAAAAGCTGTGGCAAGTTAAGCGAGTGAGTGCTTTGGGCTTAAATAAAGCGCAAACTCACGTGATTTATAAAGTGACCACGCCTAATGTTGCGAACAATAAGTTTGATAGTCAGGTGTACCAAGTGCCTTTAAAAGGCGGAACTGCTCGACTCCTAAGCGATTATCAAGGACTTGTGGTAGACGCGCATATTTCCCCAGATGGAGGAAAAAAGCTGTTTCATGAAACAGTGAAAGTAGAGACTGTGCTAGCAACCGATAAGCACCAAGATTTGGCACAAGCCAATGCGTATGTGTTTGATGACTTGAACTACCGTCACTGGGACACATGGCGCGACGGCAGCGTGAACCATGTGTTTTATCAAGACCTAGAGACAGAACAAAAAATTGATATCATGAATGGGCAACCTTTCGACAGCCCAACAAAACCGTTTGGTGGGGCTGAAGATTATATTTGGGGGCCAAAAGGGGAGAATATCTATTACGTGAGTAAAAAGCTCACCGGTGCTGAGGCTGTGACTAGCACCAATACGGATATCTATCGCTACAATCTTACCAGTAAAAAAACCACGAACATTACACAAAACAACCTTGGTTATGACAAATATCCTGCGTTTTCTGTGACGGGCCAGCTTGCTTGGTTACAGATGGACAAACCTGGGTATGAGGCGGACAAAAACGACATCATTGTGCAAATTAATAATAAACCGCTGAACCTAACCAAACATTGGGATGGCACAATTAATAGCTTCAAATGGAGCCATGATGGCAAGCATATTTACTTTGTTGCACCAACCGATGGCACCATTCAGTTATTCCGTGTAGCTGTTAACAGTAAGGCAAAACCAACTATTGAGCAGCTGAGTCAAGGTATGTTTGATATCACGGGAATAGTGGCAGCACAACCGGATAGTTTGGTGATCACCCGTAGCAGCATGAATCGTGCAACGGAGATATATCGTTTTGATTTAAGCGATAGCAGCATGAGCGCGCTTACTCAAGTTAATGATGCGCTATATGCCGAGCTGGATTTACCAACGGTTAAAAAGCAGATGGTCAAAACTAAAGATGGCCACGATATGCTAACTTGGGTGATTTATCCGCCTAATTTTGATGAAAGTAAGCAATATCCAACGTTATTGTACCTACAAGGTGGGCCACAATCAGCGCTGTCTCAGTTTTACTCATTTCGTTGGAATTTTCAGGTAATGGCGTCACAAGGTTATATTGTGGTTGCGCCTAATCGCCGCGGCATGCCTGGTCATGGTGTGGCTTGGAATGAAGCTATCAGCAAAGATTGGGGTGGCAAGGTGATGCAAGACTACCTCGATGCAATTGATGATGTTGCAAAAGCCCCTTATGTTGACAAGGCGCGTATAGGCGCAGTAGGGGCGAGTTATGGTGGTTATTCTGCTTTTTATTTAGCTGGTCACCATGATGGACGTTTTAAAACCTTTATTGCTCACTGTGGAATGTTTAATACCCGCAGCATGTATGGCTCAACGGAAGAGGTCTTTTTCGTAAACCACGACTTTGGCGGTGCCTATTGGGAAAAAGACAACAAGGCTGCGAGTAAAGTTTACACCGAGTTTAACCCAATCAACTTTGTTGATAAGTGGGATGCGCCAATGTTTGTGATCCACGGTGGCAAAGATTACCGTGTACCATTAGAGCAGGGGCTCCAAGCATTTCAAGCGGCAAAACTGCGTGGTTTAAAAAGTCGTTTCTTATTCTTCCCTGAAGAGAATCATTGGGTGCTGAGCCCACAAAATGGCATTGTTTGGCAACGTGAATTCTTTAAGTGGTTAGATGACACGTTGTGATCTGAATGTATGAAGCAGAGGGCTACTTAAGATGGCCCTCTTTTTTTATCTCATAACCCTATTGGCATTGTGTGTCTGCGTTTGGCCATTCAATATCTATCCAAACAAGGCGATGATCTGAGGAGGCTTCTCTGCTGCCAACCAGCTCCGCGCCATCTTCATGTTTAGCAGGCCAAAATACGCCACTTTGCACAACCTTTAAATCACTTGATGGCAATACATAGTCAGCCCTCATTCCCCAGTGGGCGGTATGTGTTGGGCCATTTGGGTTTTCTGGCTTATTAAGCAATCCACCTTGTGACTTTGGCGCTGGGTAATTATTGACGCGCGGGTGCGTTAACAGTTGTTTGATTGCATTAGGGTGGGCATCACCATCAACGGCGCTGGCATTTAAGTCACCTAAAATGACAAACGACTGACCATCAAAGCCACCATACTGTCCTTTATCATCATATAAATAATCATTACCAGCTGGGCTGATGTAATCTTTCCATAATCTGATCTCATCGTGGTTTCGGCGTCCGTTTCTATCTTCCGGTCCATCGAATACGGGCGGTGTTGGGTGGCTTGCTAATACATTGAGCTGTTGGTTGCAGATGTTGATAGGAATATCCCAATGCGATTTTGAAGACAGCCTCATAATGTCGCGCTCATGCTGAGCATACCAAGGTTTGCCAGCTTGATCGGTGGGCATGAGGTTATTTGGCATATCCTGCCATAAAAAGTGCTTAAAGGTGCGCACTTGCTCTGATTGGATAGGAAATTTAGACAGGACAACCATTCCATATTGCCCCGCGTAATGACCAAAGCCGAAATGTTTTAAGCGAGCACTTTTGTCAGATAATGGTGTTTTAACGCCAGTATTGACGGGAGCTAGGTACATGTATGGGTAATGGATTGGCGCAAAACCGTTTTGTGATACCTCTAGATACTGTTGTTTGAATAAATTTATTCCTTGCTCAGGATTGGCAATGTAATCAAATTCGTTCAGTAAAATCACGTCGGGGCGTGTGCGTTGAATGATCTGGGCAATGTTGTTTATTTGCTCGAACTGGCCACTTTGCAATGCTGTGCTTAACGCGTTGCCAGAGGCATCAAGGCCACTTGCCAATTTGTAGTTGGTTGCTTCCATGCTGACGTTAAAAGTCGCCACTCTGATTGTTGGCTTATCCTCTGGCGCTAGTTTATTAAGCTCTTGCGGGCTATGACAGCCTAAGTTTAATAATGCCGTTGCCAGAATAACAGGGAGAAGAGTACGTTTCATCGCTAATCGAGTTCTAATAAATGGGAGAGATAGTTTACATGGAAAATTTGAAAAAGAAGCGGGTGAGATGTAAGTAATCTGTGGTTTTTAATCGCAGTGAGTATTCGGTTGATGGACAATCAATCAAGTATCTAATTTAAATAGTGAAAACCTTGTATAACGAGCGTACCATTATGTCGTTTTAGTTTTAATAAGGGAGTGAAGTATATGTATGAGTTTTTAGTTGGGTTAGACGTGTCAAATGATGAAGTTTATGCTCAGTACCGAGCGGCAATGAAACCAATCTTAAGTCACTATGGTGGTGGGTTTGGTTTTGATTTTAAGGTGTCTGAAGTGTTGCTCTCTCAGGTTGATGTGCCAATTAATCGCGTTTTTACTATTCATTTTCCAAGCCAAAGTAAAGCCGAAAGCTTTTTCTCAGACTCAGATTATGTGGCAGTGAAAGCCCGTTATTTTGACTCATCCGTTGCGCATACCACCATCATTTCTAGTTACGAAAAGAACGACACGCCCTAGCCATTTTTAAATGATAAACTCTATCAGTTGAGAATCGTCAAATATTAATAAAGGGAGTTAAAATAATATGGCAAAGTCGATAGCCGCAATGGTTTGTTTAGTATTGGGTCTTTATCAAATATTCACTGATAGCTTTAGCATAGGACTGATTTTTATTGTTGTTGCTATTTTTATCATGACCGTTGAGGGCTCAGGATGGAGATTATGGGGGCGCTCATCAGGCCACAGCCGCACTACAAACTATGACTCTTATGACGGTTCCGATTCGTCTGACGGTGGCAGTGGTGGGGGAGACTAGTGCGTGTGATTGCTTTTTTAGTGCGTAAACACGTAAGTTTGTGGCTGGTTTAGCACCGGGTTACGTTAATAATAGTCTGTTGCCATTGCACTGTACAGTAGACAGACCCGAGTTTAATAGCTTGGGTTCTGCTCTAAAAATACATCAAGAATGACGTTGTATCTCTCGGCAGTGGCTTCACTTTCTTCGGCGAGTTGTTCTCTTGCTGCTTTGGTTAACCTCACCAACTCTTTACGTACACAAGTACTGTCTAAACACGGTTTTGTATGTAGTAACTCTTCTCGTTAGCACGTAGGTAACAGCCGTCGCTGACGATGGTCGTCATTCATGTGGTTAACCATATGGACTTCATCATTCAGATCCCATTGTGGTTGCGTTTGTCGCCGCTCGCCTTTTTCAATCCAGAAAATATGACCAAAGCCACCAATATGATTGACCTAAAATGAGCCACACTTGGAACGTGCCTGCATTAGCCTGTGGATTGGGGAGGCGTCAACAGTATGATATCAGGCTGTTCTGTAACTCACTTAACAACAGTGCAGTTATTAAATTACTTTATTAATATGTAAATGGTGTAAATTAATTTGTAGGCGCTGACGCTTTGCACTACAGTATTGAAGCTCACTACGACAATTTAAATTAGAGTTATAAGTCATGGAAGATAATAACTACCGCAAGTTCGAGTCCGGGCTTGTTTGTCTTGCCTTAGCGGGCAGACTCCACAAATGCGCTGTCAACATTGATGAATTGAGGCGCAACTTTACTGACCCTAAACTTAGCGAGTCTAAGTTTATTGATATTCAGATTATCCGCGCGTCAAAGTCTTTAGGGTTTAAAGCTAAGTTTAAAACAACGCCCGTATCATCACTCAACCAAAAAACACTCCCTGTTATTGCAAAGCATGTTGATGGGCATTTCGCGCTTATTGTGAGTTGCTCAGACAAAGGGATATTAGTACAAGATGTGACCTCTAATCAGAGCGCTGTATTGATATCGCATGCGCAGTTTTATGAAAATTATGAGCGACAGGTTTTGATGCTTACCCCTAGAGGGGGTTTACTGACGTACACCGCGCGGTTTGGTTTTAAGTGGTTTTTGCCAGTAATGGCTAAATACAAGCGTTTTTTTACTGATGTGTTGATTGCATCGTTTTTTATTCAATTACTTGCCCTTGCATCCCCGATATTTTTTCAAGTTGCTATTGATAAGGTTATGGTTCATAAGGGCATGACGACACTTGATGTGTTAGCGATTGGGTTTTTGTTCGTTATTGTCTTTGAGGTGTTACTGACAGGTTTACGGGGCTACCTATTTAGCCATACGACTAATCGGGTCGATGTTGAACTTGGCTCTTTGCTGTACGACCACATGCTGAAACTCCCGGTTGCTTTTTTTAAATCGCGCAGAGTCGGAGATACAGTCGCGAGATTAAAAGAGCTAGACACAATCCGTGATTTTATGACGGGGTCAGCGCTTACTGTTGTGTTAGATATGTTGTTTACGCTGGTATTCTTTGCCGTCATGTTTTATTACGCACCAATGTTAACTTGGATTGTCGTTGGAAGCTTACCTTTTTACTTTGTTATTGCTTTTTCGTTAGGTCCAAGACTTAGGCACAGTTTGGAAAATAAGTTTCAGAGAAGTGCAGAAAACCACTCATTTTTAGTTGAATCTGTTCACGGCTTGGAAACGGTTAAGTCTCTTGCTATTGAACCTCAAATGCGTAGCAAGTGGGAGGACAAACTAGCTGCTTATGTGAGTGTGTCTTTTAAAGCTGGACAATTAAATAACATCTATGGTCAATGTTCTTCATTTGTAACGAAGTTGACAGGTTTGCTTATTTTATATTTTGGGGCAATGGCTGTTACAGATGGCAGTTTATCAATAGGCCAGTTTATCGCGTTTAACTTGCTGGCGCAGAGAGTGGCAGCGCCAATCATGCGCTTTGCAAATCTTTGGCAAGATTTTCAGCAGGCGAGAATATCCGTTGAGCGGTTAGGAGATATACTTAATTCGCCAGTTGAAAGTGGTGAAAAAAACAAACTTTCACTCCCTCAATTAAATGGTGCAGTACGTTTTGAGCATGTTAGCTTTAGCTACTCCCCTGAGCGCCCGAATGTATTGAGTGATATTAACTTAGATATAAAAGCGGGCGAAGTTATAGGGATTGTAGGGCGCTCAGGGTCAGGAAAAAGCTCTCTAACTAAGTTGATTCAACGTTTATATTTGGTAAGTTCAGGCCGTGTGTTGGTGGATAATGTTGACCTTTCACTGATCAACCCAAGTTGGCTTCGGCAAAAAGTGGGGGTGGTACTGCAAGAAAACTTTTTGTTCAATGCTAGCGTAAGAGACAATATTGCATTGAGTGATCCCTCATCTTCTTTAGAGCGAGTCATTAAAGCGGCAAAACTCGCGGGTGCTCATGAATTCATATTGGAGTTGCCACATGCTTATGACACAGAAGTAGGTGAGCAGGGGGCTAACTTATCAGGTGGGCAAAAACAACGTATTGCTATTGCAAGAGCGCTGCTCACTGACCCTTCTATTTTGATTTTTGATGAAGCAACGAGTGCACTAGATTACGAGTCTGAGCGCATTATTCAGCATAATATGCAGCAGATCAGTCATGGTCGAACCGTGTTTATTATTGCTCATCGCTTAAGTGCTGTGCAGCATGCAGATAGTATTGTTGTGTTAGACAAAGGACGGATAGTTGAGCAGGGGTCGCATAAAGTGCTACTCGCGTCTCAGGGTCATTACCATTACCTCTATCACCTGCAATTTAGTGAAACCAAACTGAGCAGGCACCCGGTATGAAGCCTCATATTATTGATTACGAATTTTTACCTGCAGCACTGGAAATTCAAGCCGCGCCACCACCAAAACTAGCCCGAAGTATTGTTTGGACTTTAGTTTTATTGCTGATAGTCGGTATAACTTGGATATGTATGAGCCCAATTGATATTGTTGCTACAGCAAATGGCAAAGTTGTGCCAAAGCGGCGTGTTAAAACAGTCCAGCCGATGGAAACTGGTGTTGTAGCTAAAATCTATGTTCAAGAAGGGCAAAAGGTAAGCAAGGGGGATTTATTGCTTGAGCTAGACCCTGCAATTAATGCTGCTCAAAGTCGAAATTTGGCGCATCAGCAAAGTGACTTGCAACAGCAAATTTATCGACTAACTCAATACAGTACATGGATAGAAAACCGTGTAATACAAAATCTACCAGAGCTGACACGTGAGCAAGCTCGGCTACTCAACAGCGAAAAGCGACTTCATGAGACCCAGATAAGTATGTTGACGTCAGTGGTGGCACGCCTTGAGGCTGAACTTCAGTCAGCTCAGCTAAGTAAAGTTAAAATAGAAAAAACCCTACCTTTATTGCAGGAGCGCACCGCTTCTTTAGAAAAACTACAAAGCAGTAAAATGGTATCAAGGGAAGAGTACTTGGCTTTGAAGCAAGAGGCATTGGCGCTAGAAGCACAATTACCGATTGAAGGCGCGAACATTAAACGCCTCAGAGCTGCTATGGCAAGTGCTAATAGTAACTTGCAGCAAAAGCAGGCTGAAGCGTTACAAAATACTCTGGCGCAAATTAACCAACTACAAGTTCAATATCACCAAATTAGCGAAGATCTTGTAAAAAGTCGTTTTTTAGAGCAAAAGATGCAATTAAGAGCGCCTGTATCCGGCACGGTAGAAAACTTAACCATAACAACATTAGGCGAAGTTGTGACACCTGCACAAGAGCTAATGCGCATTATTCCTGAAGATGATGAATTGATCGTAGATGCAGGATTACTCAACAAAGACATTGGTTTTGCTTATGTAGGTCAAAACGTTGAAGTAAAAGTAGAGAGCTTTCCCTTTACACGATATGGCGTGATTGAAGGGACCTTAATTGAAGTATCTACCGATGCAATAGAGCACGAGCAATTAGGGTTGATTTTTCCAATAAAAGTGAAGCTTGAGAAGCAGTCACTCAATGTGGACGGTAGAGAAGTCCCCTTGAGCGCAGGAATGAATGTAACCGCAGAAGTAAAAACAGGGCAACGTTATATTGTGGAGTTTTTACTCTCTCCGATTATTCAGCATGCACACGAAGGCGCGAGAGAGCGTTGATGTAGGCATTATTGCCGTAATAACTATCTTAAGGAAAGAGAAAATGTTTTGGACACAAATGTTTGAGCGCTCATCGCAAATGAATAAAGTACACGTTAGCCTAACCAAGATAAGGCTTGTGTGCCTCTTTAGTCTGTTATTTTCGTTTTTACTTTTACACATAGCTATTTACGCTTATTTGATAGAGCCTGTGGAATATATGCGCAGTGGCGGCCAATCAGGCTATTTAACAGGGTATATCGATCTTGTTAATTATTACTGTGCTCATTTGCCGAGCATAGCTCCCTATATAAAATCATCACTTAAAACGAATCCTTATAGTATTGCGTTGTACTCTACTTGGGGGATGTTTTTTTTATTATTTTTTATATATGGCATTGTGTTTTTTGTTTTGAATCGACGTTATAAAGAAAATAACAAAGGTAAGTCGTGGTGACTTTTATATTTGTTGGGTTAATGAGGTGGATTATGTCATTTAAACAACGTTTTTTGGAAGAAATTCAGAAGCCATATTCAGTTACGGGTATAGATATAAAGAAAGCTAATTACTTCTTATACGCTATGTTGGCTTTATTCATTTTTTTGCATATTTTGATTTACTACGTGTTGATTGACCCTCAGGTATATAGCGCTTCGGGTGGTATAGAGGGATATCCCAAATGGCTTGAAGCCATTGTTAATTGGCATAGCAGTTTTAATCCAGTGCTGGAAGAGCAAGCAAAAGCATCGGGGTCGATGAGACTCTACCACGGTGCGATTTATACCGTCTGGGTGGCGTTTGCTATCCCAATGGTTGTATACGGTCTGCTTTTCGCTAACTTGCCTTTATTAATAAACCACATAAAGTATAAGGTTCAAGGTAGATCTATTTTTTACCATGCTTATTTTGTTTTTATAATTTTATTTGGTTTTCATTTTGTGTTTTGGTATGCATTTTATCACCTGTTTTTAATGGGGGTTCCTTCTGTTGGTGATGATGGGGTGTTGGAAAGGTTTTTTATATATAGAGTTAAAGAGCATTTATTGCTTTTTGGCTCGGCTGGGCTGTTCTTTTTTTTTATTATGGTTGGTTCTCTTATTCATGCCTATGCTAGATTTTTATTAGTTTTTTTTGATGCTTTACTAAATTTCAAATTAAAAGGACGTTCTTAAAATGGATAATTTACAACATAAGTATTTTCAAAGATATAACCTATCAATTCCGGCTGTGGCGAAGGAATATACGTTACCAAATGGCACTAAACGTTGGATTAATACTGACGGCTCTATTACCGAAGGTGGGCCAATAGGTTCAGAGCACGCCGTTGATACTGGGTTAGTAGGCGGTATTGATCCAGATAATGTATTGGTGCACTTTGATCCTCACCTAGATACTATAGCTAATGCTGAAACGGCAGAAGCATATCGCCCAGATAGCTGGGGTAATGAGACGACTGCAGTACAGGTGGCTATTGAAACCTATTTGTCTATTTTCAGACAACTAGCCGATAGCAACTTAACAAAGCAAGAAATAAGTGCATTTGAGCGTTATGTCAAATACACGAAGTCAGGCCCCCTTACCATACTGGACTTAATGATAAATGTAAAAACAGAGGGAGAGGTAGCAGGCTCATTAAAAACCTTAACAGGTATAGGTGCTGGGGTGATTGGCTCATCACTTGGATCAGCTGCAGCACCCTTTGTGCTCAGTAATGCACCAATTGTTTTGGCCGCAGCGGTTAGTGCTGCTTTCGCCTATGGTGCAGCGGTTGCTTGGGATAAACTTGAGATGACGGAGCATATTAATAATGCATTAGATGCAAGCGCGGAGTTTCTCGACCAAGTATATGATGATGTTCAGGTCTCTTTGGGCGACTCTTTTGACGGCTTCTCCGGTTGGATGGCCAATCAAGCTGGCGACATACTAGAGCGTATTAACAATATTGACCGTTCTATAGACGGTTGGTATGAAAGGATGATGGATGCCATATCTGGCAAGGTGTTAAGTGTTAACTACATGACATCTGCTAATGGTAACGCATCATTTGAAACCGCTATGGCATCATACTCCGAATATGGAGTAGCAGAAACCACAGCACCTAAAATAGCCCCGCAAACACCCACCCCTCAACCAGCCTCACCACTTGTCTTAGACTTAGATGGTGACGGGGTTGAAACGGTTGGTCACGAGCAAGGTATTTACTTTGACCATGAAGGCGATGGCTTTCAAGAATTGTCTGGCTTTGCTGGTGCTGATGATGGGTTGTTAGCCATTGATTTGAATGGTGATGGTAAAATTAGCACAGGCCAAGAGTTATTTGGGAGCCATACTATCCTAGCTAATGGCCAAAAAGCCGAACATGGGTTTGTTGCACTGGCACAGTATGACAGCAATAGTGATGGCGTGATTGATAGTAATGATACCGTATTTAATCGGCTGCGTGTTTTTCAAGATAAAAATCAAAATGGTAAAACCGATGACGGTGAGCTGCTAACACTAGAAGAAGCTGGGGTTGGCAGCATATCACTTTCTCACCAAGGCTCCGAGATAATAGATAACTACAATAATGAACATCGCCAGCTTGGCTTTTTTACAACCAGCGACGGCCAAGTACGGGCAATGAATGACGTGTGGTTTGATGTTAATTTAACACAAACGCAAGTTGCCCCATTTGATGCGCCAGAACATATTGCTGCACTACCAAATGTAAGAGGGTATGGCAAAGTAAGCTCACTCCATGAGGCAATGGCAAATGATACTTCAGGCCAGCTTACAGGGTTGGTTGAGCGTTTTGCCAATGCGACCACATACCAAATGCGACAAAACCTGCTGGTGGAAGTGATGTATCACTGGGCTGGGCAAGGCGGTAATCCCGGTGGTAATTACTTTCAATCGCCCATAGATAAGCGAAAAATTGCCACGTTAGAAATGCTATATGGTTTTGATATACCGATCCCACAGGGGACGGGCCAAGATTATGCCCGAGAGTATGAAACAATATTTAGTGACTGGTCAGATAAGATATTTTTTAAGTTGGCAGCGAGTAGTTTTTTAGCGCCTTTTTTTAGTCAGATAGATTGGGTTCAAGATGAAGTAACTGGGCAATGGCAGGCAAACTTTGACTATGCAATTAATGTAATTATTAATCAAGTCGAGGCCTACCCACAGCAAGCACAACAGTATATTTCAGAGGTTGTAAAAGCTATTCGAGGGGTTGACCCATACACCAATAAACACTTTCAAAACTTTGTAAATCAGTTTGAGGAAAAAATACACGCAGGCGTGTTGGACTCATATTCAGCTGAGACGCAGCATCTTTTATCAAACTTAAACAATGTATTAACCTCAGAAGTGCTGGTAGGAGGTGACAACAATGACAACCTATTTGGACTTGACGGCAATGATGAACTTTATGGTGGGAAAGGAGACGATATATTAGACGGTGGTGTGGGTAATGATGTACTGATTGGTGGGGTAGGCAACGATGTATATCGGTTTGGTGTGGGGTATGGCCAAGACACAATCCGCAATATCGATGTATTTGGCGATGAGCCATCAAGCCCAGGCTATGACACTGTACAAATGATAGGGTCTCTATCAATCGCTGATATTAACTTGAAGCGTAGAGGAGACGATTTAGTGATTGAAATTACGCAGACGGGGGAGCGGCTGTTTATTGAATCTCATTTTGCACAGGGGGATTTATTAAAACATATTGATACCATAGTCTTTGCGGATGGAAGCGCTATTGAAGTAGGGCCAGAGTACTTTGATACGATAAGTGTAATTAGCCAACAAATAACAGATGGTGATGATGAAATACATGCCACATCGCAACACGACAATATAAATACCCTTGCAGGCGATGATCTTGTGTATGGAAAAGCGGGTGATGACACACTAGCCGGTGGTGCGGGTAATGATACCTTGTATGGTGATGAAGGAGGCGACGATTTACAAGGTCAAGGCGGCAATGATCTACTGTATGGTGGCAAAGGTAATGACACATTAGATGGGGGAGAGGCGCAAGATACGTTGCTGGGAGGTCAAGGAGATGATGTGCTGGTTGGCGGTGTTGGGGACGATATCTTGGATGGTGGTCATGGAAATGATCAATATCATTTTGAACTAGGTTTTGGGTTAGATGTAATCGCTGAAAACGCTGCTAACAAAGGTATAAATGACGTCGTGTTTGGTCACGGGATCCGCGCCCAAGATATTAAACTCGTTCGAACAGAACGCGATGTGCGTATTATTGTCCATGAAGGCATTGATGAAGTGCGTATTATCGGGCAGTTTGATGCAATAAGTACTATTCAAAAGTTCACTTTTACCGATCCAGAGAGTGTTGATACTCAGTGGAGCGCTCAACAACTCATCGACAAACTAACATTAGCTACAGAAAATACAGACACAATTTGGGGGAGCATAGATGCCGATATCCTCAATGGTTTGGGCGGAGAGGACTTACTCAATGGGCAAGGAGGAGATGATACTCTGACTGGCGGTTTAGGAGATGACACCATTGAAGGCGAAGCAGGTAACGATCGACTATTGGGTAATGAAGGGCACGATATATTAAAGGGGGGCTCAGGGGATGATCAGCTTTCTGGTGGTTTAGGCAATGATAAGCTCAGCGGTGGACGGGGTGATGACGTTTTACAGGGGGGCTTGGGAGACGATTATCTATTTGGTGGTTATGGCAATGATACTTATCTAATCGCTGCTGATGGTAGTCAAGATATTATTGAAAGTACAAAAGGCGGAGGGTCTTCTGAGCGTATTTTATTTGCAGAAGGAATTAAAGAGTCGGATGTTAGTTATCAACGTACTGGAAATAGTTTATTGATCGCCATTGATAGCCATAACCTAGTTACGCAAGTATTAGTGCAAAATGCTTTTATTGGGAGTCAGTTTGAATTAAATCATTTGGTGTTTCATGACGGGAGTACGGTAGATTTCTCTCATGTGATCCAACAATTAAAAGATTGGTCTGGTAGCAATAGTGATGATGATATTTATGGGGACGAACAAGACAATATCTTTAGTGCAGGCCTTGGTAATGACAAGGTGTATGGGCGTGCTGGTGATGATTTAATAGTAGGAGGTGAAGGGGCTGATCATCTGTACGGTGATATGGGAAATGATGTCTTAAAAGGCGAGGCTGGTAAAGATTATTTAGTCGGGGGGAAAGGTGATGATCTCCTCAAAGGAGGGGATGGAGATGATAGGCTAAAAGGTGGTGACGACAACGATACACTGGAAGGGGGCACTGGCGACGATTACCTAACAGGTGGCCGCGGCAATGATATTCTTGATGGAGGCAATGGCGACGATGTTCTTGAAGCAGGGAAAGGCAATGATGTTATTCGAAGTGGAGAAGGCAATGATATTGCTCGGGGGGGAGAAGGCTCTGACACCTATCACTTTGATATTGGAAATGACAGTTTAAAGATATATGAAGCTCGGCTTAGCTCTGAACAAGACAAATTAATTTTTGGTTCCGGCATTTCGACTGCGGATATACAAATCAGCTTTTATCATGACGTCGACTTTGGTGATGATGTGCCTGAATATGCAGATAAGGTCTTGAAGCTCTCCCTAGAGGGTGGAGAAGTCGTTCATATCAAGAATTATTTGAACAGGTATTATCAGCCTGCTTTAGAAAATTTCACAATTCAATTTGCTGACGGTACAAACTGGAGAGTTGAAGACGTTCTTGCACATTACTTTGGCGGCACATTCAGAAATGATGAGATTAATGGTTTTGACACAGATGACTTTATTAATGGGCAAGCTGGCAACGATAAGCTTAATGGTGGCGAAGGAAATGATGTACTCGACGGTGGTGAAGGCGACGATAACATCAAAGGTGGCGCTGGTGACGATACACTAAGAGGTGGAGCTGGAAAAGATTTGGCTGAAGGCGGTTTAGGTAATGATACGTATCATTTTGCAATCGGTGAGGGTCAGCTAACCATTAACAATTACGAAGCTGGAGCTGATATTGCACGCGACACTTTGCAATTCGCTGACGGGATTGCTCAAGCGGATATCGAAATAATCCACGACGTCGGTTACTTTTCCGATAATCTCATACTTTCATTCGGTAACGATGAGCATGTCAAAGTTGCCAATTATTTTGGAAATATACAATTTGCACTTGATAAAATTCAGTTTGCTAATGGTGATGTATGGCGACTTGATGATGTTAAAGAACAATACTTACTAAAAGCGGTGTCAAGCGAAGCGGATCGCATTTTTGGCTTTGAAGAGGCAGACCAAATTAATGGTTTAGCAGGACATGATTATATAGAAGGGCGTGGTGGTTACGATATTTTATATGGTGGTGAGGGGAATGATACCCTCAATGGCGGTAGTGGTGATGACAAGTTATACGGTGGCCCCGGCAGCGATAGGCTGATTGGAGGGATTGGTCGAGATGTATATCATTACAACAAAGGCGATGGCTATCTCACAATAGATGATAGCGACGACAATCAACTAAATGCAGGCAAACTGTTATTTGGTGAGGGTATTGAGCAGTCAGATTTGCATTTAAAACGCTTTGGCGAGCACCTTGTTATTTCTCTAGGTGAAGGAGAGCAAATCAAGGTTGAAAATTTCTACGCTCAGTCGACTAGTACGTATTACAAGTTGTCAGCTGTGACTTTTGCAGATGGCAGTGCGCTCGATTTGACGTTGTTGGATGACTTGGCGGACCTAGCAGGTACGCAGGGAAATGATGAAATAGAAGGTACATCTTCTGCGGATGTTATTAGCGGCTTAGGCGGAAATGACATCATTAAAGGTGGGCAAGGCGACGATAAGCTCTACGGTGATGAAGGGGATGACCAACTTTATGGTGGAGAAGGTAATGATGAGCTATCGGGTGGAGCAGGCAACGACTATCTCGCAGGTGGTGAAGGTGATGACGTATATCATTACAGCCGTGGTGATGGCACGGTAGTCGTTAAGGACACAGGGAGAGGTGTAGACAATACCATTAAGTTTGGTGAGGGAATTCTACCGAGTGATATTGAGTTGGTTCGTACCTTAAAAGGTGATTTAAGTGAAGATTTGACGCTAGTTTTAAGTAGTGATGAACTAATCATTATTTCTGGTTTTTATAATGCAGGAATGGCTTCAATAGGCGCTGTAGAATTTAAAGACGGCACGGTTTGGACATTGCATGATATTCAAACCATGCTCACCATTACAACTGATGGCGATGATCATCTGCAAGGGCTTGCAACAGACGACGCGATAGATGGTATGGGCGGTAATGACACGATATATGGGCGCGGTGGTAACGACACTTTATCTGGTGGCGCTGGTGATGATTTATTATATGGCGGTGTTGGTGATGATGTACTTATTGGCGGCCAAGGTAGTGACTTTATGCAAGGGGGACAAGGTTCTGATATTTACCAATATACCCGTGGTGACGGTAATTTGACTATAGATGCCCAGTATGATCGAAGTGACAAATTGCTCCTAATGGGGGTCGATAAGTTTGAATTACAAGTACAAAGGTTAGAGGATGATTTAGAACTATCAGTGGCGACGAACCAGACCATTATCATTAGAAATTACTTCTCTAGCCGCTGGTACCAAGACCTTGCTTCACCAACAAATCACGATGCGGGTTTAACAATTCAATTCGCAAATGGGGCAACGTTGAGTCCTTATGAAGTCAAAGAAGCTTTGCTACGCGCAACAGAGGGGGATGATACTTTGATGTCATATCTTCTTCCAGAAGACTCTATCATAAACGCCCCGCCGTTAAAGGGCCTAGGTGGTAATGATATAATATATGGGCATAGAAAACGTGATCATATAATTGGTGGACAAGGCAATGACCAAGTATATGGGAATGATGGGGATGATGAGTTATATGGTAATGAAGGTGACGATATACTCAAAGGAGGTCGAGGTAATGATAAAATCGATGCTGGTGTCGGAAATGATTATGTAGAAGGTGGTAAAGGAAGCGATACCTATACCTATGCACGTGGCGATGGCCAGCTAACTATAAATAACCGTGATGAAGATTACCTAAACTCAACTGATAGGTTAGTTTTTGCTGAAGATATAAAGACCGAAGATGTCCGTATTTCTCGACTTGGAAACGATTTATATCTCACTTTTGAGTTGGGAGATGAAATAAAGGTTGAAAATTACTTTGATGAATTTGGGGGGCGTTCAATATACCGCTTGGATAAAGTGGAATTTGTTGATGGTACCACTTGGGAATATGCTCAACTGAAAGATGCACCTTTTAGAGTACCCGATGGCACAGCAGGTGATGACCATATTGTTGGTTCTGATAGAGACGACAACATTAATGGCTTGGCGGGGAATGACAAATTAGAAGGCGGCGCGGGTAATGACATTCTCAAAGGCGGAGAAGGTGATGACGAGTTAATTGGTGAAGCGGGAGATGATCACCTATATGGTGGAGCTGGTACTGACATAATGGCGGGTGGTTTAGGAACGGACACATACCATTACGGCCGTGGTGATGGTGCACTGGCAATTAGTGCTTCCATTGCTCAAGAAACACAGCTACCTACAGATACTCTCCAATTTGGCGATGATATTTTGCAAAGTGATTTAACTTTTGCTCGAAGTGCAAATGACTTGCTAATCAAGCTCGCTGATGGTGGCGAGATACAGGTTAAAGGTTATTTTTGGGCGATTGATATAGGGTCTTTAGCTGCTATTAAGTTTGCCGATGGATCTCGATTAGATTTGACATTAATTAATAAGCTACCACCTGTTGGTACTGATAATGGTGAGGGAATATCAGGGACTTCCCTGAATGACTTCATAGATGGCAAGGGAGGTGATGATGGTTTGTTCGGCCATGATGGAGATGATGAAATACTCGGCGGTCTAGGCAATGATTACATGAATGCGGGTAATGGTAATGACAAGTTATACGGTGAAGAGGGAGATGATAACCTGCAAGGGGTTGCTGGGAATGATTACCTTGATGGGGGCGAAGGCAAAGACTACCTTAGCGGTGGTGACGGAGACGATACGTTAATAGGTGGAGCTGGCGTTGATGAGCTACACGGTGGCATAGGTGGTGATACATTAAACGGAGGTGCTGACAATGACAAATTGTATGCAAATGATGGAGATGACCAACTAGCTGGAGGTGAAGGGAACGATTATCTGTATGGTCACGCAGGTGATGACTTTATGGATGGTGGAAACGGCGATGATTGGATTTACGGTGGGCTTGGGAATGATGAAATACTAGGTGGTGATGGTGACGATAACCTTGCGGGTGAAAGTGACGATGACATTCTTCAAGGAGGGATGGGCAAAGATAGGCTAGAAGGTGGGGATGGAGATGATAGACTCGAAGGTGGAGACGGTCGTGATGAACTACTTGGTGGTAGTGGCAATGACCTGTTAGATGGTGGTGCTGATAAAGATGAACTGTATGGCAAAGATGGTCATGACACGCTGATTGGTGGTGATGGTGATGATGGTCTCTATGGCGACAGCGGCGACGATATTCTCAATGGTAATGCTGGAAACGATAATCTGTTTGCTGGAAGTGGCGATGACACTTTGTATGGCGAAGATGGCAATGATTCCCTTTATGCTGGAGACGGACACGATAAATTATATGGTGGTGCAGGGGATGATTACCTTGAAGCGATGGGCAGTGATGAACTCTACGGGGGCACGGGTAATGACGAGCTTTGGGGAGATGCAGGAGCAAGTATATTAGATGGCGGCGCTGGAGATGATCATATTTACTCCTGGACAGGGAACGAAACCCTTATTGGAGGGCTTGGTTCAGACATTTATTACTACCGCTATGGTGGCGGGCATGACATCATTGCCGCAGAGCTACAGCAAGAACAAGAAACAACGAATAAGCTTGTGCTCCAAGGAGACATTAATACTTCATTGATAACCTTCAAACGTATAGGTAGTGCATTAGTCATTGAAATTGAGGGGGGTACAACAAGTAACGGTAATATTATTGAGCCTGGCAGTATCACTTTGGAGCAATTTTACAGTTCAGATAGCAGTTCCTCATTTTCAGGTCTTCAAATAGATTTTGTGGAGTTTTCGGACGGAACTGTGTGGGATAAACTCACACTACATAGCAAAGTTGTTGGAGATTCTCCGAGTTTAATGGGAGTAGCAACAGGTGCTAACGTTGAGCTTATGTTTGAAAGTTTATCGCAATCTATCAATGCAATGGGACTTGACGTTGACGCTTCAGAAGTGGCTAGAAGGCAGCTTTTAGAGTCTAGTATGATGTTCTATGAGGTTTAAGACAGTTTAGGTTTAACAAACCCGGATTTGAATGGTCCGGGTTTTTTGACTCTGTAACTAAATCTGTGTAACTGCCTATTATTAATCCTTAAAAAGGGTTTAGGATAGGCAATGATGAATAAGAAAGAACTGGAAGC
>NZ_JBSVEM010000034.1:0-21562 GCF_056312285.1 Pseudoalteromonas sp. ABE4_541 | reverse complement strand
CATGTTCTAAAAAGACAGTCGGTTTTTTTGTGTCTGAAATTTGAGCCTGTGATCGGTCGGAGGCTCACTCTTACAAAGAAACGTCCCGCGTTCGCCACTTCTTCTAAAGAAGTGAGCAATCAACCGACATGTTCTAAAAAGACAGTCGGTTTTTTGTGCCTAAAATTTGAGTTGTGTTTTGATTGGATAAACGAATATGTATCCGTACAGACAAACGAGGCTACAAAGAGCTACACCAAGCACCTATACAAGAAAGGGTGAATATCAAAGTAGAGAATTGGCGAAAACTTACCACACAGTTTAATAAGGTGTTTCACGGCGCAGTAGGCAAGGCACATAAGCTGAATGCCTACTGTGAACGGCGACGGCATAAAAGATATTCAAGCATTACAACTAGCAGCGTTTTATTAAGCTAATAATAACCTAGCCTCGCCATAAAATTTGATGCCTGCATCTAGGTAGAGAAAGTTGTGCTAAAAAACTAAAATGTTCAGAATTGTAGTTTGATTAAAGTTGGTACTTACTAGTATTAATCACATTTATTGCAATAGCTATGAAAAAGAAATGGGTGATAGAGGCTTTAAAAGCTAATTTGCTACGGTTTTTAAGTGGTTGTCCATTTTTATGCATTTGTCCATTTTTATGCATTTGTCCGTTTTTTGTCCACTTTTATGCATTGTGCATTTTTTTAGTTGATTTTTATATAGTGTAAGGGTATTGTTAACTTGTGGGGGGTTCCTGCAATAATAAATAACAAGTAATTAAATAGGTATTAAACCTATAGGTAAAGGATGTATTTATGAAAATCAAAAAATCACTAGTAGTCGCAGGCATGTTAATGTCTAGTATTGTAGCTCCAGCAGCTTCAGCAGCTGAAAGTGGATTTTTAGCAAGCCTTCAGGACAGCTTTGTTGGTGTATTTTATACTGGCGGCGGAAACTGCCAACTACCTTGGTGGGAAATTCCTTGCCAGCTTAGATAAAAGTTTAGATTTTGACATGTTTAATGTCTTTATATTATAAATTTAAATTATCGAGGTGACTTGTCACCTCATTTTTTATAATTTACAAAGCTAACCTTACAAAAACAGTCCAAAGCTACTCCCTAAAATCTTGCAGAATGCCTTCTATAATGAAATAAAGACCGAGCATTGCTACAAAGTTTTTCATTATTCAAAAAGCTCATGATATTAGGTTGGCAAGTGTTTATTCTAAAATTTATTATATTAATGATTGTTTTATGTCAGTTGTGATAATCATGAAAATGTTATCCGTGATAAAAAGCAGAGCAGCGAGAATAAAAGGGAGCAAACACAAACTTGACCTTCAATGCGGTAAATATCAGGGCGGCTCCTGTTATGCGTCAGCGAACGCTTGTCAAGTATCATGCTATCTATAAATTAGTTATTTAGATTGCATCAGTCAGAGATTTCTCTCATGATAATGCAAAACTTATAAATTCTTGGGTTATGCGCTATCTATTTTCCTTGGTACTTTTTTACGTCTCAATTAAATCTTTTGCTTTGCAAGTGGGTGCGGAGCGTTATGATCAATACCTCCCTTTGTTAAAAAGCCAGCGCGTGGCTTTGGTGGTGAATCAAACCGCACAAACGAAAGATGGGCATCTGTTGGATAGCTTGTTAAGTAAAGGTGTTGATGTACGCAAGGTGCTTGCTCCCGAACATGGCTTTAGAGGTGACCATGATGCAGGAGCTCAAGTTGATTCCAGTAAAGACAGCAAAACTGGGTTACCAATCGTATCTCTATATGGTAAAAATAAAAAGCCATCTACTGAAGTGCTCAAAGACATTGATGTGATTGTGTTTGATATCCAAGATGTGGGTGTGCGCTTTTACACTTATATCAGCACCATGCATTATGTGATGGAAGCAGCAGCTGAGCATGGTAAAAATTTGATAGTGCTCGATAGACCAAACCCTAATATAGCTTATGTGGATGGGCCTGTGCTTGAGCCAGAGTTTCGTTCATTTGTGGGGATGCACCCCATTCCCGTACTCCATGGTATGACGGTAGGGGAATTGGCAAACATGATCAGCGCTGAAGGGTGGTTAAACACGGATAAAAAGCTCAGCCTGACTGTCGTGCCTGTTGCTGATTATCGTGCTGATATGCAATATGATTTGCCCATTAAACCTAGTCCAAATTTACCTAATGCGCAAGCTATCGCACTGTATCCGTCGCTGTGCTTTTTTGAAGCAACACCTGTGTCGGTAGGCCGTGGTACGGCAATGCCTTTTCAAGTTTTTGGTCATGATGTGGTGAAATTGGGGAGCTACACCTTTACGCCATTACCTATTTCTGGCGCTGCTAGTAACCCTAAACTCAATGGCAAAACCGCATTTGGTATAGATTTGCGCGCGCACACGGCTACAGGGCTTGATTTGAGTTGGTTTATTGCCAGTAAACAAGCATTTGCTAAAAACGGACACACGTTTTTCACGCATCCACAGTTTATGGATAAACTGGCGGGAACAGATAAGTTGAGAAAGGCCATTTCTCAAGGGCAGTCATTAACGGAAATACAAAAAAGTTGGCAGGCTGACTTGGCCGTGTTTAAGCAGCGTCGCCAGCCTTATTTACTCTATGCGCGTTAGCCGTGGCGAACTTCATACATATGTTCATTGGCACGCTCAGCACGCTTTTGCCAATGTAAGTTAGACTGGGTGAGGGCAATAAATAAAACATCTATCAAATAGCTTTGTGATGTACGAGTAAGAATTGACGCATGTCTTACGGGCTCTTCACCAATGACATTGAACAATTGAATATTCGCTAACTCATTCAACGAGCTATTGCCATAGCGAGACAGAGAGATAATGGTACATTGATTGTTTTTCGCTTGTTTTGCTACGCGAAGCACACCTTTGCTTTGCCCAGAATCACTAATCGCAATCAACAGGTCATCTTTTCCCATAGTTGCCATATAACTTGCTGCGGTGAGCTCATCAGTTTGGGCTATGGCTGGTAGGCCGAGCTTCTGTAGCTTTAATGCAAAGTCTTGTGCCATGGTAAAACTGCCACCCACTGCGCAAAGTAGTATTTTCTTCGCTGATTTAATCGCCGCAATTGCACGTTCAAATTGCACCTGCGTGTTGATCTTTTGTGTTTCGCTTAAGATGCTTTGCTGATGCGCTAGAAGTTTTTGTGCTATCATTTCAATCGAGTCATTACTGGTAATATGTGTTTTGACTGTTTCGGGATAATAGGCCTGTAAATTTAAATCATCTATAACCGCTAATTTGAAGGCTGGAAAACCTTTATATCCGAGCTTTTGGGCAAACTTAACTACGCTTGACTGGCTTACCCCTGCTTGTTTTGCTAATTCTATTGAGGAAAGCGAACGAATTTTTTCACCTGAATTAAGCGTGAAATCAGCCAACTTCGCTTCGCTGCTCGATAGGCTGGGCTTGAGCGCCTTTATTTTTACAAATGTCGACATTACGATACTTCATGGTTACTTAGTTGTATTCATTATAGGTTCAATTATTTTTAAGATATAGTCGTTGAATTAATTATTGTGTTTTTTTCCACACAAAAAAAATATTTGAGGTACAAATGTTGCCAATGTAATCATTAGCGTGTAAAAGCCTTGGTTTTTGTCAATGAACTCTTTAAGCTACTAACCCTTTATAAATAATAACTAAGCGGCGATGCTGTAAGGGAATGTATGAGTTGGTATTCAATTTTGCCACCGTTAATTGCAATATTGGTGGTGTTTTGGCGTAAGGAAGTGATTCTTGCACTCCTACTTGCGCTCATTTCTTCAGAATTTTTGTTGCTTATGCAACACGATAATAGTCAACTTTTAATGACACCTGTCAATAGTATTGAACGCATTGTTGCTGTAGTCACCTCGGCGGGGAATAGCAGAATACTGCTATTTAGCTTAATTATTGGGGCGTTACTTGCCTATATTCGTGAATCCGGTGGTGTTGCTGCCACTGTTAACGTATTGATGAATAAAGGTGTTGCAAAAAGTAAGCGACAAGTTGGTTTACTGACTATGTTCACGGGAACTGCGGTATTTATTGAGTCAAATATGAGTGTCCTTACCTCGGGGATTGTGTCGCGGGGATTATTCGATAAATTTAAAATGAGCAGAGCCCGACTCGCTTACATTATTGACAGCACCAGTGCGCCGGTGTGTATTTTAATCCTCTTAAATGGCTGGGGTGCTTATGTACTGGGCTTATTAAGTAACTATGAGCTAGAGCAAAGTGCGGTGAGCGTACTTTGGGGTAGTGTTGCGTTTAACTTCTACGCCATTATTGCCTTGTTGATTGTATTGTATACCATCGTGTTTGATAAAGTGCATGGGCCAATGAAGCAGGCTGAAGCGCAGTTAGAAAAGCAGCAGTTAGAGCTAGATACAGGCCCAAAAGCGACTAAAGCACGCTTTATGTTACTCCCCTTGCTGACGTTAATCGGTTCAATGGTTGGGTTTATGTTTTGGACTGGTAATGGTGTATTAGCCAATGGTAGTGGTTCCAAATCGGTACTCTATGCCACGATTCTTGCACTGGCTGTGGCGTACTTCCTGCTATTATCAGCGAAGCGTTTTAATCATCATGAGTTGGTTGATATAGGTTTTAAGGGCATGGGAGAGCTTTTACCGCTCGTTACTATTGTATTGTTGTCGCTCACGCTAGGAGCAAGCCTGAAAGAGCTTGGAACCGGCGTGTTTGTTGCTTCATTAGTTGGTGATTACTTACCTATTTACCTAATTGTGCCAGTATTGTTTTTGGCGGGGGCGATTATGTCCTTTACGACGGGCACTTCTTGGGGAACGTTTGCTATTTTGATCCCCATCGGTGTGCCGCTTATCCAAACACTAGGCTTACCACCTGCGCTGGTTGTTGGGGCAATACTGAGTGGCGGAATTTTTGGCGACCACTGTTCACCCATCTCAGACACAAGTGCTGTGTCGGCCTTAGCATCTGGTTGTGATTTACTCACGCACGTCAAAACTCAGCTACCTTATGCATTAGTGGGTGGCGCATTGTCACTCATATGCTTTTTTATCGCCAGTGTGGTCATGATTTAACCACACTGAGTCGATGTGCTATTTTCGAGGGTAGTAATATGAACCAGCTGCCCTTTTTCATTTCTGTCAAAGGCGATTAAAACACCTTGTGTAGCCTTGTTGAAGCTTTGTTTGTCCGTCACTTGTTTTACAATATCAGCGCTCACTTCTAGTAGTAATTTTTCTTTGCAATCAGCGATGAACCAGGTGTTATTTGCAATTTGGATTAGCCTACCTTGGTTGCCATGGATTTGAACAAGCGTACTTTTCGATGTGACTAATGCATCATCTAGCTTTGCTTTGCGTGTAATAAAAGCGCGTTGATACTGGCCATGGTTTAACTCATGTTTTTCAACCTGATTGAATTTATCTAACTCTAGCGTATAAAGAGGCAGAGATTCGCTTTGGTAGGTCGTAAAAACGAAGTGGCATAAGAACGCAGCGGCTACGCAAGCGCATGCCCATTGAAAACGGGGTAAAAGCGGTTTGCTCTTATGGTCCTTAAGCGCTGATTTAAATTGGCTTAGTTCATTGTTAGTCAGAGGTTGCTGGCGCTTTTGTGCTTCGTATTCCAGTTTGAGTTGCTGTTGCAAATGTTGCTCATTATTCATGATTTGCTCCAATACACTGTTTAAGCTGATTCTTTGCATAGCGGAGCCGTGTTTTTATGGTTTCAACATTGCTATGTGTAATATCCGCTATTTCATTTAGACTAAAGCCCTCAAGCTGAAGTGATAGTGCTTCTTTTTGTAAAAATGGTAACTGTGCCATTGCTTCACTCAATGAGTAGGTGGTTTCTACATGCTCAAAGTGAGAGCTCGCTTCAAGTGTCTCATCAAAGGCAATCGTGTGCTTTTGTTTGCGCAGTTCATCAATCATTAAATTACGGGCAACAGTAAATAACCATGCTTTTGGTGTTTGCTGTTCTTGATATAGGTGACATTTTTCTATTGTTTTTAGCCAAGTTTTTTGGCACAGATCTTTGGCAAGTTCAGCGTCGCTGTGGCTGCGTAAAAAGTGAAAAAGATCTTGGCTATGTGTATCAACCAAGATTTCTAAATAACGTTTCTTTCCAGTCGTTTTATACGCTAAAAGGAGATCATCCTGCTCATTGGTGATATTCAACCACGACTTTAAGGCTATTAGCATAGGCATACCTCCAAAGGGGCAAAGCCCCATATTTTTTACTGTGTAAGTTTGAACTCTAACACAACACTTTGATTATTTTGCATTACGGCTTTTCCATCCACTATTTTTGGACGGTATTTCCAACGTCTTAATGCATTAGCTGCTGCGCGATTGAAGATGCGTTTCGGTTCGGCATTCACTACTTCAATATTGATGACTTCCCCTGTAGGCGAAATAGCAAAAGACAATTCAACCCAGCCTTCAACGCCATCTCTGGCTGCGATCACGGGATATTTTGGTTCACTACGTACAATGGGGGTGGCATCCCCGTGTTGTGGCATGCCCAGATTAGTGTTCATGCTAACTTTGCTATTAGGCACCTCAATATTGAACGTGGATATTTCAGTTAGCCCAGGTGTCTCGGTTACTTGAGTAAGTGCGCGTGGCGGTGGTGGCGTTATCTTGGGTGGCGCTGGTAGCTTTTTGATTTCTTTTACCAAAGAGTCCTTTTTTGGTTTTGCTATCTCTATCATTTCGACGGGGCGAGGTTCAGGAACACGCACACTTTCTTGCGAGATCAAATAATGCATAAATACAAAGGCTGCACCGGTCATCAGCGCTCCACCAAACGCAGCGCTGGTTAACTTTACATAGTTGATATTTTCTTTTTGTAGTTCTACGGCAAGCATGATGCTCTCCTTTTTATGTTTCTTTATGTACTACAACGAAAGAAAAAAACAAAAGGGGTGAACATTTTTAAAATTTTTTTATTGCGGCTTTCGCGGTACAATAAGGCGGCGTTTATTAGGGTGGTATTATGCAGTTACAAAAAATCGATAAAGCACGCTATCGAAATCATTTAAATAAGGTTATTGCAGCTTGTGTGGTGTCTTTAACCATAGGTAGTTTAGGTATTGCGCAGGCTTTGATTGCCTTGTTTCCCGATCAAGATGGCAGTCACTTTCATTGGAACCTGTTAGGCGTTGTGGTGAGTGTTATTGCAATCGCGGTAACGCTGAAAAAGTATCGCCATCATCCTTTTATGTATGAAGTAAGCTATGTATGGGATCTCAAACAATCGCTCAATAAAGTGACGCGTAAAATGGCTAAATTGAAAAAGGCGGCCGAGCAAGGCGACATCAATGCCATGCTGGCTATGCAATTTAGTTACACAGGTTCTAAGCAACTTTGGGAACTGGACGATAACACTATCACTTTAGATGATTTAAGTATTTGGCAAGCAAGCCTTGATAGCTTGGCCGCTAAACATCAAGTAAATCTTGATATTGCTCACTACGATGAAGCAGTGTTGAAGAACTATTGAGTCAGGTTGGTGACTTGTTTTTGATAATTTAATCACCATATCTATGATATCAACATAGAAATGTGATAATGTAACATTTATATATTTTTAAAGGTCTTTATTTAGTCGTGGCAGAAGTAAGAGCGAGAGTTCAGCTGAATGTAGGACAGCATAGTCATATCCCTGCAGAAATAGTATCTTTTAGTGGTCTTGAAGATGGGCAAGAGCATGTTGCGCTTATTTTTAATCAAGCTGACAAAGTGCAAACTACACCTTTGATTAGGATGCACTCTGAGTGTTTAACAGGTGATGTATTTCACTCTTCGCGTTGTGATTGTGGCGAGCAGTTAAATGAATGTATCGAAAGTATGCATAAAGAAGGCGGCGTTTTACTGTATTTACGCCAAGAAGGGCGTGGTATAGGTTTATATAACAAAATTGATGCCTATGTATTGCAGTCGCAGGGGATGAACACGTACGAAGCGAATAATCATCTAGGCTTTGCTGATGACTTACGCGATTTTTCTGACGCGGTGCTGATGCTTAAGGCATTGGGCTTGGATAAAGTTAAGCTTATGACTAACAACCCGAATAAGCTAAAAGCGCTGCGCGATTCTGGCATTGAGGTTGAAACTGTGGTCGGTACGCAAGCGCACATAAAATCGGGTCATGTGGGTAATAGAAGCTACCTTGAAACAAAAATAAAGCATGGTTCTCATATGCTGGATATTAAGAAGATATCGAAAGACGATTAATAGCGAATATTAAAGCTGTTTTAAAGTGCGGCCAGTTGGTCGCATTTTGCGTTCTAATAGGTATAATCACAGTGTTTTTATTAATGTAGAGTGGATATGTCTGCAAACTTTAAAGTCTTTAAAGCTGCCACGGGTGTGCAGTGGTTAAAAGCAGGTTGGGAAATATTTAAAACACAGCCGTTTACTTTTATTTTTATGCATATATTTATGGTGGTGGTTGCTTTGCTCCCACTGGTTATGCCGCCACTTCAACTTTTAGCCGCGTTTGCTGCACCTTTTCTTACAGCAGGTTTTTATTTAGCGGTATTGAGTAAGCAGCGAGGGGAAGTGATTTCACTGGCCAGTATTCTGGCTGCGTTTTCTGCAAAAGGAAGACGACTCAACTTATTTCGTTTAGGCTTGTATCAACTAGGTGTGGTGATTTTACTGACTTGGGGGGCAGGCATCTTGTTTGAAGAAGCGTTTGCAATTATGCAAAATGCCACACCTGAACAATCTCCAGAGCTATTACTAGCATCAATTTTCGAGAGTATCTCATTCTCTGATTTGGTTATTTTTGTTATTGCCCACTCTTTGAATATCATGGCGTTTGCGTATGCATTACCTATCGTGTTTTTTCAAGGTGAGGCACGTATTTTTAGCGCCCTAAAACAATCGTTACAGGTATTTTTTGTCAATATGGCGCCACTTGGCGTATACAGCTTACTGATCATGTTGCTGATGGTTGCCTCTATGCCACTGAGTATGCTGCCATTATTAGTTGTCATGCCGATTGCCTATATCAGCTTTTTTGTGTCATACCAGGCGATTTTTATGCCACAGCAACCAACAGCGAAAGAGGGTGGTGAACAAGCAGAGCAAACGCAGGTATCATCAGGACGTTTTGACGCTTAATGGAAGACAGTGACAAGCAAAAATTGAAGAATTATGTACTCTGGTTATTAGGTCGCCAAGAGTACTCAAAAAAAGAGCTCACACAAAAACTTAAAGCCAAACAGGCTGATGAGCAGTTTATTGAACTGCTGTTGGCATGGTGTGAATCACTTGGTTATGTTGATGATAATCGATATTGTGAGAGTTTCTTAAGAAGGCAAATTAACAAAGGGCTTGGACTCAATAGAGTGTTAGCCGAAGCGGGGAACAAAGGGGTTGATCGAGCCCACCTTATGCAGCTAATTGAGAGCCAAGAAATTGACTGGTTTGAGTTGGCACTAAAAGCATACATTCGAAAGTACACTTCGACCCCGGAAAAACTCGATTACAAAGACAAAGCAAAGCGCGTACGTTACATGATGTACCGTGGCTTTAGCTATGACGAAATAGATTATGCAATGCAAGCAGCAAAAATGGGTGAATAATCACATGCAGCACATGACTACCGCACAGATCAGGCAAGCGTTTTTAGACTACTTTGCCAAACAACAACACCAAGTTGTGCCTTCAAGCTCATTGATCCCGGGCAATGATGCCACATTGTTATTTAACAATGCGGGTATGGTGCAATTTAAAGATGTTTTTTTGGGGGCTGAAAGCCGCCCATATTCACGAGCAACCAGCTCACAGCGTTGTGTACGTGCAGGCGGTAAGCATAACGACTTAGAAAACGTCGGTTATACAGCTCGTCACCATACCTTTTTTGAAATGCTTGGTAACTTCAGCTTTGGTGATTACTTCAAACAAGATGCGATTAAGTTTGCATGGGAGTTTTTAACAGAAGTTTTGCAGCTTCCAAAAGAAAAGCTACTGGTAACTGTATATCACACAGACGACGAAGCGTTTAATATTTGGAACAAAGACGTTGGTATCGCTGAAGATAATATTATTCGTATCGATACGAGTGATAACTTTTGGTCTATGGGTGACACAGGTCCATGTGGTCCTTGTTCTGAGATTTTCTACGATCACGGTGAGCATATTTGGGGTGGCCGTCCGGGCACGCCTGAAGAAGATGGCGACCGTTTTATTGAGATCTGGAACTTGGTATTCATGCAATACAACCGTCATGCAGACGGCACAATGGAACCATTGCCAAAGCAGTCGGTTGATACAGGTATGGGTCTTGAGCGTATTTCTGCGATTATGCAAGGCGTGCATTCAAACTATGAAATCGACTTGTTCCAGGGCTTGATCAAAGCTGCAGCTGAAGTGACTAATGCACAAGACTTAGAGGATAAGTCTCTGCGTGTTGTTGCTGACCACATCCGTTCATGTGCGTTTTTGGTCTCGGATGGTGTGATGCCATCAAATGAAGGCCGTGGTTATGTATTACGTCGTATCATTCGTCGCGCAGTACGTCATGGTAACAAGCTAGGTGCTAAAGGGGCTTTCTTCTACAAACTTGTGGTAGCATTGATTGAACAAATGGGTCAAGCATACCCTGAGCTTGCTAAGCAGCAAGCGATCATCGAAAAAGTACTACGTATCGAAGAAGAGCAGTTTGGCAAAACACTAGACCGTGGCTTAGCTATTTTAGAAGAAAGTTTGAGTGACATTGAAGGAGATGTGATCCCTGGAGAGTTAGTATTCAAACTTTATGACACTTACGGTTTCCCAGCTGATTTAACTGCTGACGTTGCGCGTGAGCGTTTCATGACAATCGATGAGCAGGGCTTCCAAGAGTGTATGGACGTGCAGCGTAAAACGGCGCAGCAGGCAGGTAAGTTCGGTGCTGACTACAACGAGCAGTTGAAATCAGAAAAAACAACTGACTTCAAAGGCTATGACGCTGAGCATTATACAGGCACAGTGGTTGAATTGTTCCACGAAGGTAAAGCAGTCTCTGTATTAGAAGACGGTCAACAAGGTATTGTTGTGTTAGATCGTACACCATTCTACGCTGAGTCTGGTGGTCAGGTTGGCGATACTGGTGAGCTAAAAGTAGCCAATGGTGAGTTTGTTGTTAGTGATACAACCAAGTTAGGTAACGCATTTGCCCACCACGGTACGGTGTATGGCCGTATTAGCGTCAATGAAAAAGTTGACGCCCGTATTGATGTTGCTCGTCGTGACAGCATCAAGAAAAACCACACTGCAACGCACTTAGTACATGAAGCGCTTCGCCAAATATTAGGTGAGCATGTGGCACAAAAAGGCTCGTTGGTAATGGCTGATCGCTTACGTTTTGACTTCTCACATTTTGAAGGGGTCACTAAGCAGCAGCTCCGTGAAGTGGAAGATATGGTGAATGCCCAGATCCGTAGCAACTTCGCACTAAACACTGAGTTGATGGACATCGATGCCGCTAAAGAAAAAGGTGCAATGGCACTGTTTGGCGAAAAATACGATGATGAAGTCCGTGTAGTATCAATTGGGGATTACTCCATTGAACTATGTGGTGGTACGCATGTTAATCGTGCTGGCGATATTGGCTTATTCAAGATTGTATCTGAAGGCGGTATTGCTGCAGGGGTGCGTCGTATTGAAGCCGTAACTGGCGTTGAAGCAGTTAACTATGTGGCTGAGCAAGAACAACAGCTGGCACAAATTGCAGCGCTTGTAAAAGGTGATAGCTCAAACGTACTTGAAAAAGTGGCTACATTACTTGAGAAGAACAAAGGCCTTGAGAAGCAAATTGCACAATTAAATGACAAGCTAGCCAGTGCTGCAGGCGCATCACTGCTTGAGTCTGCGGTTGATGTAAATGGTATCAAGCTACTCGTTGCAAACGTTGCGGGTACTGAATCTAAAGCATTGCGCGGTATGGTGGACGACCTGAAGAACAAGATGGGCTCTGGTGTGATTGCACTGGGTGTTGCTAATGGCGATAAAGTCAGTTTGATTGCTGGTGTGACGAAAGATTTAGTTGGCAAAGTAAAAGCCGGAGAACTGGTGAATCATATGGCCGCACAAGTCGGTGGTAAGGGCGGTGGCCGTCCTGATATGGCACAGGCAGGCGGCTCCGAGCCAGAAAATCTTGATGCTGCACTTGCGAGCGTTAACCAATGGGTTGCTGAGAAAACTCAGTAATCCGTGGCATTAATTGTACAAAAATTCGGTGGCACTTCGGTCGGTTCAATTGAACGTATCGAAGCGGTCGCCGAACATATCATTTACACCCAACAACAAGGCCATCAGGTCGTTGTTGTGGTTTCAGCCATGTCTGGCGAAACAAATCGTTTGATAGATTTAGCCAAGCAAATAGATGCAAAGCCAAGCGCACGTGAACTCGACGTCCTGCTTAGTACGGGCGAACAAGTCAGCATTGCGTTGCTTGCTATGGCGATTATTAAACGTGGTCATTCCGCCGTTAGTCTATTAGCTGATCAAATCTCTATTCACACAAACAATCTATTTGGCCGAGCGCGAATTGAGCATATTGACACGAAACGTTTACAACAGGAGCTTGAACATAATCGCATCGCGATAATTGCAGGCTTTCAAGGGCGTGATAGTGAAGATAACATCACCACCTTAGGGAGAGGGGGAACAGACACCACCGCAGTTGAGATTGCGGGGATTTTAGAGGCGGATGAGTGTCAAATCTATACAGATGTAGATGGTGTTTACACCGCAGATCCAAGAATGGTCAAGGATGCGCGGAGATTATCTCATATATCATTTCCAGAAATGCTTGAGATGGCGAGCTTAGGCGCAAAAGTATTGCACCTTCGTTCCGTTGAGGCCGCTGGCCGATATCAATTACCGCTTCGTGTCTTATCGAGTTTTAACCCGGATCACGGCACTTTGATCAGTTATAAGGATGAATGCATGTCGCAGAATTTAGTGACGGGTGTCACTGCTCAGCAAGATGTTGTTTACTACCAATTTCGTGCAACGGATAAATGTTGCTTTAGCCAAGTTTTACTCGCATTGGCAAAATCTCAAATTGAAATTGATATGGTGCAGCAATCTTGTCGCCAAGCCGATATTTTGGACTATGCTTTTACTGTGAGTAGCAATGACCACTTGGCTGTTTTAGAGTTGTTGCAGTCTCAGCCATTTACTAATGCTATCCGTGACCTAAAATTTCAGCATCAAGTGGCAAAGGTATCTATTGTGGGATTGGGGATAAAGTCGCACCCTGAGGTATTAGCGATGATGCTTGATGCATTGGCATATGAAAATATTTATCCCATGCTAATGACCACTGCTGAAATAAAAGCATCAGTATTAGTCACTGAAATGCAGTTGCAGCAAGCTTTGCAGTCTTTGCATGTAATATTTTTGACGTAAAGTATGTGGTTAGGCGGTTTTTTGCTTACTTTTACGTTCACTTTTCATTAAAATGGCGAAGACGCGGAATCTTTTAATTATTGGAATACAGGAGCAAGAGAATGCTAATACTAACTCGTCGAGTAGGTGAAACCCTGATGATTGGTGACGAAGTTACAGTCACAGTACTAGGCGTAAAAGGTAACCAAGTACGCATTGGTGTAAATGCACCAAAAGATGTATCAGTGCACCGTGAAGAAATTTATATGCGTATTCAAGCAGAAAAAACAAATCCTTCTGCCGGCAACATGTAAGCCACCCTCATATTCAATAAATATAGCCACTTAAGTGGCTATATTTTTGCCTTCAAGATAATAAACTTCAGCGCTTCATCACTTAATGCACTATTTGAAATGTATTGCATACCTTTATCTGTTTTTAACACAATACCACGTGGTGTAGCATGGGCTGCTGTAATTTCTTGCCAAGAAAATGCATACTCTTTATAAGGGTTCACTGCTTTTATGCCTTGTTCATCAAAGTGCAGAGTCACTAAGCTGTCCGAGGCTCGACTTAACATCTGCCTAGCAAGCCACCAAGGCTTTTGGTAATAGAAGGCAACCAATTCAAGTATTGCCACTAAGATTAGAAAACTAGCGAGATAGCCATTATTCAGTACAAACCAAGAAACTAACGACAGTATTATTAAAAATACTAATAATGGATATTTTGGTTTTACCTCGCTGCTAAATGGCAACGATTCTTCAAAACACTCCCGAAAATACGCTTTGTTTAGAGTAAACTTTTCGGTAAACATGCAGGCTCCATAAGAGATATAAACGCTTGCTATTGTAGCTTATTGCAATACTTATAACAGTGCATTGTGACGTGAAACTTATTAAAGCACAATATGCAGCTGCCTCTTTGGTAAGACCAATTCCTCAATTAACATTTCATGCTTTCTTATGTTCTTGATGTTCTGCTTTTAATGATATTGCTTGCTGCTATTTTGAATATTTTTCATATTTATGTCGGCTATATGTGTTTTTTGTGATCATATTTAATGTAACTAAATGAAATAAATCAGAACTTTTTGCTTGGTAATACCAATTTACAATGTTATTTACATGTCACGTTGTTTTGTTATGATGATGCATAAATATTTATAAAAAACGATTAATCAAGCGTGTTTTGTCTATAAGCGCGTGAGGGGGAGAGCAAGATGGATATAGCAAGTCTACTATTGCAAGCGGGAAACCTTATGCTAACAGGCATGGTTGGTGTGTTCGTATTTTTGTCGATTCTCATTTTTGTTGTGCAGAACTTAGCGAAATTTGCGGGTGATGAATCAACTAGTGAACAAGTGGTCAAGCGGGCGCCTCGCCCGGCCTCTAATGAAGTTTCAACAGCACACGTCGCAGCAATTAGTGCCGCTATCACTCAATACAGAACAAGAAAATAACAGGGGTCAAATATGTCGCAACTCAAACTTACAGAGCTGGTTTTAAGAGACGCTCACCAATCGTTGCTTGCAACTCGTATGCGTTTAGAAGATATGCTACCTATTGCGGAACAACTCGATAAAGTTGGATATTGGTCAGTCGAGTCATGGGGTGGGGCAACATTTGACGCCTGTATTCGATACCTTGGTGAAGATCCTTGGCATCGTATCCGAGCTCTAAAAGAGGCAATGCCCAATACCAAACAGCAAATGTTATTACGTGGTCAAAATTTGCTGGGCTATCGACACTACGCGGATGATGTGGTTGAAAAGTTTGTGCAAAGAGCGCATCAAAACGGCGTAGATGTTTTTCGTATTTTTGATGCGATGAACGATATTCGTAATTTAGAAACGGCAATTAAAGCGGCTATTAAAGTAGGTGCGCATGCACAAGGCACCATTTCTTACACAGTGAGCCCTGTTCATACCTTAGAGATGTGGTTAGAGCAGGCAAAAAAATTAGAGCAAATGGGTTGCCACTCAATTTGTATTAAGGACATGGCCGGCCTGCTGAAACCTTATGATGCTGAGCAGTTGATCAGCGGGCTCAAAAGTACAGTGTCAGTACCCATTGCAATGCAGTGTCATGCAACAACAGGCCTAAGCACAGCGACCTATCAAAAAGCCATAGATGCTGGAATCGATATGCTTGATACAGCCATCTCATCAATGAGTATGACATACGGGCATAGTGCGACTGAAACCATGGTGGCAATAACAGAAGGAACAGAGCGTGACACTGGCCTTAATTTGGCTGAACTTGAAGACATTGCGAGTTACTTCAGAGATGTTCGTAAAAAATATGCTGCTTTTGAAGGGAGCTTAAAAGGGGTTGATGGCCGTATTTTGTTGGCACAAGTGCCTGGTGGTATGTTAACCAACATGGAAAACCAATTAAAAGAGCAGGGCGCTGAAGACAAGCTAGATGAGGTATTGAGAGAGATCCCAAGCGTTCGCGAAGACTTAGGCTTTTTACCATTAGTGACGCCTACTTCACAAATTGTGGGTACTCAGGCAGTACTCAATGTACTGACGGGAGAGCGTTACAAAACGATTACTAAAGAAACTGCTGGCGTTTTGAAAGGTGAATATGGTGCGACGCCAGCGCCAGTGAATGAACAGTTGCAGCTAAAAGTACTCGAAGGAGCACAAGCCATCACCTGCCGACCTGCGGATTTACTCAGCCCTGAATTGAGCATATTGGAAAGCGAGCTTGTTAAAAAAGCCAAAGATGACGGTATTGAGCTTGCTGACGAGCAGATTGATGACGTACTGACTTATGCGTTATTCCCGCAAGTGGGATTGAAGTTCCTGAAAAATAGAAACAATCCAGATGCATTTGAGCCGAAACCAAGCCTAGTTAAACAAGCTTCTGAAGTAAGCTCGGTAAGTTCGAGCAGCGTGTCTAAGTCAAATGCGATAAAAGAACGCTATAGCGTACAAGTAGACGGTAAAGTGTATGACGTCGTCGTTGCACCGGGTGGAGAGTTACAAGAAGTAAAAGTAAAAGACAGTGAGCTGATCCCACAATCGGCATCGGTTACTTCAAGTGAAACATTGAATGCCCCACTTGCTGGTAACATTTTTAAAATTAAAACTAAAGCGGGTGATCAGGTTGAAAAAGGCGACGTGGTACTCATCATGGAAGCGATGAAGATGGAAACCGAGGTGCGTGCCACGCACTCTGGTCGGGTATCGCAAGTATTGGTCAGAGAAGGTGACTCTGTGTCGTCAGGCGAAGCCATTTTAGAGTTGGCTTAGGAGCAGCATAATGGAAGGAATATTAAATTTATGGCAAGCAACAGGGCTTGCCAATTTTACCATGCCCGCGCTCATTATGATGGCTGTTGGTTGTGGTCTACTTTACTTGGCGATTGCCCGGGGTTTTGAACCTTTGCTATTGGTACCCATTGGTTTCGGTGCGATTTTAACCAATATTCCCGTGGCCGGTTTGGCTGAGCCTGGCGGGTTGCTTTACTATGTTTACTACATCGGTATTGATACCGGGGTATTCCCATTACTCATATTCATGGGTGTCGGTGCGCTGACCGATTTCAGCGCACTGATCGCAAATCCTCGAATGTTGTTTCTTGGCGCGGCTGCACAATTTGGTATTTTTGCGACCTTGTTTGGTGCAATTGCGTTGAACTTTGTACCTGGGTTTGAATTTACACTTAAAGATGCATCTGCTATTGCGATTATAGGTGGCGCTGACGGCCCGACAGCTATATTTCTTGCCTCAAAACTTGCGCCTGAACTATTGGGAGCAATTGCCGTAGCTGCTTATTCATACATGGCATTGGTACCCATTATTCAACCGCCGATTATGAGAGCGCTGACCTCACAAGAAGAGCGTAATATAGAGATGCCACAGCTTCGGCATGTATCTAAAAAAGAGAAGGTCTTGTTTCCTTTAGCTGTGCTTGGTCTCACAATTTTATTCTTGCCTGCCGCGACCCCGTTGGTTGGTATGTTTTGCCTAGGTAACTTGATGCGTGAAAGTGGGGTGGTCGATAGGTTAAGTAACACAGCACAGAATGAATTGATTAACATTACCACCATCTTTTTAGGTCTAGCAGTTGGCTCCAAGTTAGCGGCAGATCAGTTTTTGACTGTTGAGACCATTGGTATCTTGGTGCTTGGTGCTTTAGCTTTTTCTATTGGTACTGCGTCAGGCGTATTTATGGCTAAGGCTATGAACCGACTGTCGAGTAACCCAATCAACCCGCTCGTTGGGGCCGCAGGTGTGTCGGCGGTGCCAATGGCTGCGCGCGTGGTTAACAAAGTGGGCTTAGAAGCCAATCCGCATAACTTTTTACTCATGCATGCTATGGGCCCGAATGTCGCTGGGGTTCTGGGTAGCGCAGTGGCTGCGGGGATATTGCTCGCTCTTGTTGGATAGTTAACCCTTCGACTGATCCCAACCGTCAGCGCAGCGAAAGCTGCGCTTTTTTTATGTTAATTATTCATGGTATAACAACACAAACAATGAAAACTGTGATGTGTTTATGAATGTGATTGTTATTTTGGTGTCTTTAGTTGTGGCGCTTCTTATCTTAGTGCCGCTATTAGAGCGCTATCAGCATCGGCTTGGGCTGCATAAAATGCAGCGTTACAGCAAATATATCTTACCTTTGGTAATGATATCTTTGGTGATTAAATTACTATATATGATGTGGTATGAAGGGTAGAGGTTGAAGACGCTATGGCATAGCGTCTTCTTGAGAGCCAATAAGTTACTCGCCTTTGTCGGGGTGAGATTGCAAATAGGCTTGGATAAACTCGACAGCTTGGGTGTAGGCACTTTCCAACCTGTTTCTATGCTCAATCAAAGCATCTGATGTTAAAGTGTTTTCTTTACACTGCTGCTCAAACTCAATGGCGATGGTTGCAACATTGTCTGCGCCAATGGTTTTTGAAATAGATTTTAACTGATGGCACGCCTCGATAATGGCATCTTGGTCCATGGAGATCACTGCACCATATACTTCTCGCGTGAGCTGATCGCTCTGCTCTAAATACATCTTAAAGAAGCGACGCTGTTTGGCTTCATCGTGATTTACATACTTGCTCAGCGTTTCCAAATTAATCGGCGGCGCACTGGATAATTGAGATTGCTCATTCGCATCTTGCTCTGAAGTTACCTCTGTACCACCCGTGGCCGACTCAATACCTTGCCTTTTCGCGATGGTATCGGTGTAATTTTGTAAAGTGCTTTCAAGTACGTTCAATTCGACAGGTTTTGTAATGTAGTCGTTCATACCGGCATTTAAGCAACGCTTTCTTTCGCCTTTTAATGCATTAGCCGTTACCGCAATGATGTATGGTTGGGCGTTGATGTTTTCGCTCTGCTCTGCAATATCGCGTATTTCTTTGACCATGTCGTAGCCAGACATCTTCGGCATATGCAAATCAGTTAAAATAATAGGGTAGTGACCTTGTTTCCAGATTTCTAAACCCTGCTGTCCATTCTCTGCTACTTCAACACCATAACCTAACAAGTGCAACTGATCGGTCAGTACTTGCTGATTCAGGATATTATCTTCAACCAATAACACGAGTTTATTTTCGGCCTTAGCTTGCTCAACACTCAGATAATTATTAAGTGTTCGTGTTGGCTTTAGTTGTTTAGGTTTATGTAGGCCTGCAGCTACCAAAACTGCGGTCATAAAACTAGATTTACATAGCGGTGACGCATTAAGGTAAAAAATGTTTTTGTGATTAATTGCCGCGTCATCCATGGTACTTAATACCACAATGTGCTGTGCATTATTCTCGAGTGAGTAAATCAATGAGCGTAGCTGGTCGTTTACTGATGCCATATTGTCAAGGCCATCTAAAATCCAGATCACATTGTGTTTGTCATGAAATTCTTCGTCACTTTGAATATTGGACACACGTGCTACGCGTGCCCCCATAAATGACAAATAGCGGTTAAGGGTTTTTTGTCTATCGGCGTTGTGTGTACATACGACTACTTCACGATTATTCAATACATTTTTATTGGCATATTGCACGTTACCTTGCACGCTAAAGGGTAACTCCACAATAAATTCGCTGCCTATGCCAATATCGCTCGAAACATTTATTGACCCAAGCATGAGCTCTATCAGGCTTTTACAAATCGATAAGCCAAGACCGGTACCACCGAATTCACGAGTTATAGTGCCTTCACCTTGCATGAAAGGATTAAAAATTTCTCTCAGCTGCGCTTGGCTCATCCCCTTACCGTTATCACTAACGATAAATCTCAGGGTGTAATGTTCGGAGGTATTTTGCGCCACTTCAGCAGATATTTTGACATAGCCTTGGCGCTCCTCGTCCGTGGTTGTAAATTTAATGGCGTTACTGCAAAGATTATAAAGTACTTGGCGAACTCGAATCGTATCACCCACCAAGTTGTTCGGAATGTCAGGGGCGATAGAAAGCTGTAAATCCAATTTACGTTTCTTAGCGACGGATGATAACACTCTTGCCACTTCTTCGATTGTTTCTGAAACAGAAAAAGTTTTGCTGTCAATTTGTAGCTTACCCGCTTCAATTTTGGAAAAATCGAGAATATCGTCCAAAATGCCCAGCAGTGAAAATGCTGAATCACGAATAATTGTACTTAGTCGATGCTGAGCGCCATCCAGCTCAGTTTGTCTTAACAAGTCAATGGTACCAATGACGCCGTTCATAGGCGTTCTGATCTCATGACTCATAGTCGCTAGGAAAGTGGTTTTTGCTTCACTTGCGCGCTCAGCATGTAAAGTGGCTTTTTCTAATGCTAATGTGCGCGCTTGTACTTCTGTCTCTAAACTCGTTTGTAATTGTTTGAGCTCTTTATGTACTTCTTGGTCGCTTTCAATAACAGACTGAATTTGCTCAAGCAATTTATTGATAAGTATCGCGATATCATTCAAACCTGTGCCTAACTCAGTTCTGAGCTTAGTACGATAATCCTGTCTATCAATGATGTCTTGCAGTTGCTCTAGCAATCGGTTGCTTTGTGTTGTTAAATCACGACCAGATTGTTTTGAACAAAGCCACGCCAAAAAAACGGCAAGAGCAACTGCGACAGCGAATAATGCATAGGCGAGCAACGCCTGACTAGGCGAAGTAGGTTGTGTGTAACTTAAAATCAACTCACCAACAGGCTGGCCATCAAAATAAAGAGGCTGATGTACTGCCACTGTGCCAGATTGGGTAACCGTTTCGCGTTCTGATGCCGGTTCGATGACTTTGCTCGAGCTTTGGTAGATTAACGCTGTTTCGTTTGTGTCGCTCTTTCTATAAAGGTATATATCGACATCATTTGAAAATAAAAGGATGCTCTCAAGCAGTTGTTTGGCGTCGTCAGTATTTGATTTAACGATTAAATGTGACAATGGCGTTGCGAGTTTAGCTGCTTGAATATCCAGCTTTGGTGCATCTTGAACTTTGGGCATCAAGTAGCCTGCAAATGCGCATAATATCCCTGTAAGCAGTGCCGCTATTATTGTTCTTGGCATCGCATTTGTTGGTTGACTCGGTGAAGATTTTTGCATTGTTTTAAATGTTCCAGTCCGTTTATTCCGCTATAAAAAAATAAAAGCGCACAACTAACGCAATCCTATCACTGTGCGAACACAATTTCCCCACGTTTTTACGCCTTTGTTGGGAGTTCTACCGCGTTATTTACGCTAATAATTAGGACGCGATATGCTTAAATGTTCTGCAAAACCGCTTAATTTTAGCTGCTTTGCGCGAAAACTGTGCAAATGAACATTGCTTTTAAAAAAAGGGTTGACTTAAAAGGGCAAAACCCGTTTAATACGCCGCACGCCCAGATAGCTAAGTAAGTAGAGCTGTTAGGGAGTGCGTTGAAAGTCTTAGCTGAATTTCAACGTGAAATAAGGTTTGCCCAGATAGCTCAGTCGGTAGAGCAGAGGATTGAAAATCCTCGTGTCGGTGGTTCGATTCCGCCTCTGGGCACCATTTTTAGGTGCGCCGACTTAGCTCAGTTGGTAGAGCAACTGACTTGTAATCAGTAGGTCATCCGTTCGACTCGGATAGTCGGCACCATTTCCTTGCTAGGAATAAAAATATAAGCAAAAAATTAAAAATAATGCCCAGATAGCTCAGTCGGTAGAGCAGAGGATTGAAAATCCTCGTGTCGGTGGTTCGATTCCGCCTCTGGGCACCATTTTTAGGTGCGCC
>NZ_JBSVEM010000033.1:0-27493 GCF_056312285.1 Pseudoalteromonas sp. ABE4_541 | reverse complement strand
CGGCCTTAAATCGATTTATGATCGAATTCGAAGACCGATTAAAAGATGTTATTTAAAACTGGCAGTTACACAAAATGTGTTACAGGGTCGCGCCTTAGCGCCTTTCTTGTGTTTGTTGCTTAAATATCATACGTCATTTTTAGCTAGGCGGCCGTAAGAGATTAGATCTTGAGTGATTAAAGCCGCTTCTTCTAAGTAAGGATCTAACTCTGAAAGTACTTCTGGTAAATCATCTAAATTGTCAACTGGCTCTAAACCTAAGCGCTTTAAACGCTCATTACTACGAGCTAACGAACGCTGCTCAGCTTCTTCTCGTTCTTTCAAACGGTCAGCTTCAACTAATGATATTTGCTTATCATCTTTTTGTTGCTTATAGCGCGCAATGTCGTCGTAAACATATTTAAATTCAGGTTCTTTTTGAACGCGAGCATCATGCTTGGAGCGCAAATATTGAACAACAGGCATTAAGTTATCTAAGCTATTGTAGCTGGCTCGTTTGATGCTATCCCAAGGCAATGCATTATCTTCTTGACTCTCACCCCACTCTTCAGGCTCAATTGCAGAGGGTAACATTACATCAGGAATAACTCCTTTATTTTGTGTACTGCCACCATTTATACGATAAAATTTTGCAATTGTATAAGTTACACTACCTAAAGGGTTACTAAAAAGATCATAATTCTTAGTTAAGCCACGGTGCTGCTGCACTGTACCTTTACCAAAGGTTTGCTCTCCAATTACCACACCGCGGCCATAGTCTTGAATTGCTGCAGCAAAAATCTCCGATGCCGAGGCACTATAGCGGTCAACCAATACCGTCATTGGACCATTATAAAACGTGATGCCATCTCTATCTTTTTGCGCTTCAACTCGGTTATATGCTGTATGGATCTGAACCACAGGGCCTTGATCAATGAACAAACCTGTTAGCTGAGTGGCTTCATATAAAGAGCCACCACCGTTTTGGCGGAGGTCAATCACGATGCCATCAACTTTTTGCTCTTTGAGTTTCGCGATTTCTACTTTTACATCTTTCGACAAGTTATTGTAAAAGCTAGGTATTTCTATAACACCAATTTTACTCGTTAAATCAGAATATTTGGCTTCAAACACTTCTGATTTAGCAGCACGGTCTTCAAGTCGAATTTTGTCACGCACGATTTCAACCACTTTAGGTGTGCCGTGCGTATCCGAACCTTTTAAGTACTGTAATCTGACTTTAGTACCTTTTGGCCCTTTGATTAAATCGACCACATCATCTAAGCGCCAACCTATAACATCGACAAAGTCTTCTTTATCTTGCGCGACACCCACGATGCGATCGTCTGGTTTAATCTGCTCTGATTTATCTGCTGGACCACCCGGAACAAGTGAGCGAATAATGGTATAGTCTTCATCATAACCTAATACCGCACCAATCCCTTCTAGTTCAAGATCCATATCCATCTTGAACTGCTCAGCTCGACGAGGTGAAAGGTAAGATGTGTGCGCTTCGACGCTACGAGCAAACGAGTTCATTACAACTTGAAAAGCATCTTCACTCTTAGTTTGTGTTAAACGTTTTAATGTATTGCTGTAGCGCTTGGTTAAGACTTCCTTGATGTCTTTCCATTCTTTTCCAGTCAATTTCAAGCGTAATGCGTCTGACTTAACGCGTTGACGCCAATACTCATCAAGCGCTTGTTGCGTTTTGGCAAACTCAATGTCTTCACGGTCATAATAAAACGCATCTGGTTTATCAAACGTCATTTCATCTTCAAGTAATGACAGCGCAAATTGAAAACGTTCAAAACGACGCTTCATACTCAAATTAAACATGTCGTAGGCAAATTCCAATTTGCCACTTTTTAACGCATCGTCAAATTGCTTTCTAAATGCACTAAATTTTTCAATGTCGCTTTGCAGGAAAACTGAACGGTTATAGTCAAGCGAGTCAACATAGCGATCAAAAATCTCTTCCGACAAAGCGTCATCAAAACTAAATCGTTTGTAGTGCTGTCGAGTAAATAAGTTGGTCACTCGTTTGCTAGCCGTCGTGTGCTGCGCTTCCGGCGCCAAGACCGGAATATCCTTCTCGGTAACGGTATTTGATGATGCAAATGTTGCTCCTGACAATAACGCAGCAACAATAGGAATGAGTGTCAACTTTTTACTCATACGCACAACTCCTTAAACGATGTATAGGCTGTCTGCTTTAGTTTTTACTTGCATGCCTGTTACTAACTCAACATGAACTTCATCTTTGTTCACTTCAGTAATGGTTGCATTGACAAGTGCTTGGCCTAATTTAACTTTTACTTTGTTATTAACCTTGACCTCATTTGCCGGCAATGGTTCAACTTTACCTGAACTACGTTTAGCTTGTTGAGGGGCTGGCTTCTTGTTAACTCTAGCGTTTTTATCGCCTGAACGAGGATGCGGTGCACCTTTCTTTTTGTAAGATTTTGTTTCACCATCTTGGCGAGGACGTTGTGGCTTTTTGCGTTTAGCCATTTTCGCGCGGCTTTCTTCTAACGCTTTTTGAGCATGTTCAACGTGTTCTTGCTCTACTTTTTCTGCGTCATTGCCATCTAAGTCAATACGGAATTCATGTTTTGTAACGGCTTCAAGGTAACGCCAATTAGAAGTGTATTTACGTAGTGCTTGACGCACCTGCGTTTTACTCACTTTCTCTGAACCTTCGATACGCTCAGCGATATCTTTAAAAATGCCGACTTTTAACGGCTTGATGCCGTCTTTTTGTTTAAAACACTGAGGAAACTCTGAATATAAAAAATCCAGTACCTCATTAATATCTTTTAGCTTGTTTGTGGTTTCCATTTTTGAACCTATTTATGATATCTGCTCATCTAAAGATGATTGGATATAGTGTGTTACCCAGTCTGTTAACTCTTCAAATTCAGCCTCAAGTAAAGCCAAATCACCACGAAGATGTTCCCAAATACCGTTTATTACATTATCAATGATTTCACATTCGAGATCATCAGGTAATTGCTGCCACGCAAAATGGATTAACTCATTGAGCGTTTCGGCAATTTGCTCTTCTTCGCCTTCCCAGTCACCCACGTCGGCAATCGAAAATAAATAATCTTGTACGTTCAGTAGGTCTTTCACGATAGCGTCAACTCAAAACATTTAACTAGTGCTTCAAGTCCTTCTTTATCATCTTGATCAAAACGACTCAAGCTAGGGCTATCAATATCTAAAACAGCAAACACTTCACCATTTTTAAATACAGGCACGACAACTTCAGAGTTTGAGGCCGCATCGCACGCAATATGCCCTGCAAATGCATGCACATCTTCAACCAATTGAGTTTGTTTTGTTTCAGCAGCCGTACCGCATACCCCTTTTCCCATTGGGATACGAATGCATGCCGGATTTCCCTGAAACGGACCTAAGACTAGCTCCTGTGGACTATCCACAAAATAAAATCCAGCCCAATTGACATCTTCAAGTGATGTAAACAACAACGCACTTAAGTTGGCCATGTTAGCAACAACGTTACTTTCGCCACTAATGAGCGCCTGTGCTTGTTTTGTGAGTGATTGATAAAAATCTTGCTTTTGCATTTATTAAATCGCGGTTACAACATACAAAAGCCTAAGGTACTCTTTCAGAGAATTAATTGAAACCTTTTATGGCGAAAAAGTATTAAATAACTGTAAATATGAAGTCAGTTGGCTAATTTACATGCAAGCTGCTATTAAAAGCGCCGTAATCCGTATAGAAACAGCCCTGCCGCAAGTGCTGACATGACAGCATTAACAATAAATGCTCCGCCACTTTGGGCAGCAAATATATAACTAAAAAATGCCCCACCTAATAAGCCTAATGTCAGCACAGCACTAAACCGTACCTTGTTATGCTTGTACATGAAAAGATAGCCTGGCAACACAAAAACGCCCATGGCCAGACCAGCAACATGTGCATTTAAAAGTGCGCTGACAAGCAGCGAAGCAAATATCGGTAATGCAGGCATATTACTGATAAACCCATAGTACAATCCAAGTAACGCCCCCATCAATAAAGGTGATAGTAAAGACAGCGCTACGCTTTTTAGTAATCTGTTTTTCATGTCACTTATCCGGATTGTGTTTCAGCTGCCCACAGACTGCCTAAATGTCATTAAAATTACCAGTGGACTTTGGTCTACACACGAAGCCTGCTGTCAAAGCAAGCCAATAACAGAATAGCTTGGCAAATTCATGCAAAAACTGATGCCCACATACAGACTGACAGTCACCACCCTAAAAGGAAAAGGCTTCTGCCAGCTCAATGATTAGTTACCACTTTTTACGCGTTAAAAGCGATTACTAATCCAATATGCTAATTTCAATTTCTGCCAAAATCCGTTAGCTTCTACCGAGCGCTTTAATCTCGCTTTTAAAGTGGCTTGGGCATGCACTGCGAGATCATTACCCACAACCTTTTGATAATCCCACTGACACCTTCTGAGTAAAGGGTTTAATTCATCCCGTTTATTTTCTAGTGAGTCATTTCCCAATGCCAAAGCAACCTTGATTGTCGAGTACACATATTTCTCAACGTCTATCAACTCTTCATAATCAATCACTTCCAAGTCTTCTTGATATAACGCTTTGCCATTTCTTAAAAGTGCATAGGTATGCCAAAGCCGAAGGTTATGAAGGGCGTTATCTGGCGCTTGTTGAACACCTTGGAAAACAACGTCTGACGCACTATCCCATTTCCCAAGCATTTGCAGCGCAAGTACCTGTTGGTAGTATACAAAAGCGGGCAAACTGTCTTTTATTTGTGTACTTTCAAATAATTTGACCATGCTATAGTAATGCCCCGCTTTTATGTAGAGATTACTTAACTGTTGTATCAAATCAGGCGATTTTTTAACACGCTCAAATACCTTGGAAAGCACGGTATTGGGGGGAATGATACTGTTGTCATTCCAATATTCTAACAATGCTAAATAGGCACCATCAGACTGCTCGCTGTTATGATACGTTTCGATCTCTTTAAGTACTGGTTTGTAATTTTGACCTTTTACCTCTGCCAAACACTTATCTATTAAATAATAGGTTTGGACTTTAGTTAATGATTCAGTTCTCTGCCTTAAAATACTAACGAGCTCGTCGAAAGTATACTTTTCGCGAAGTGCGATAAAAGGCGCGTTCAAACACCAGTAATCAGCATGTTTATCCTGTACGAGAAAATCATACTTTTCACGTGCTTCAACAAAGCGATTTAATTTGCAAAGAATAATGATCTTGCGAGCATACGCGTAACAAACTTGGTGATACTTTTCAAATACTTCAATGGCTTCAAGAGCACTTTGGAACTCTTGATATTCTATTAAGCAATCTACGTAAGTGAGCACGATATATTGTTCATTGGGAGAAAGTTCAACCGCTTTTTTAAGGTAGCCTTTTGCTGCTTGCTTATCTTTGACACTGCCATGATTAAATAAATTCTCACCCACATAACACAGTATTTCAGGATCATGCTTATTTTGCTCTACACTTCGATAGCAACACTCAATGTATGTTGCCTTGTTTCCAACATCCTCAAGCAGTGAAAATAACCGCTTCCATAGGTAGCTATAGCCATGTGAGTTGAATAAAATAACTTTAAGCTTTGTAATCGCTTCTTCTTTTTTTCCTATATCTATTAACGTATCTATATATTGCATGGACAGCTCAATTGGCAGGTTTTGCTCCCAAGGAGTGTTATCCAACACGTCGAGTGCTTTTCTGTACTCTCCCTTTCTTGAGAAAAATTGTGCTTGGTCTTTATAAGCGGGTGCGAAATAAGGATCGCAGCTAATCGCCTTTTTAAGGAACGCAAACTCTTCATTTTCATCGTCACAAATATAAGCCAAGTCCCTCCATACATGTGCCCGATAAGGAGATTGTTTTGACAGTTCATATGCATACTCATAAGGAACAGCTGCTTGGTCTAGGATTTCACAACAACTAACTAGTTGATTCCAAGCCCATCGATAGTCCGTACTATATGAAACAGCTTTTTTAAGCACTTCAAGGGCCCGACTATGATCACCGAGCTTTATTAATAAATCTGCTAAATATCCGTACAACACTCCATCTTTTGGATTGTGCTTAATGGCATTTTCAATAACTAACACAGCCGCTTGATATGACTCGTGCTTTTCTAAAATCTCGCACAGACGTTTAGATACATCCGCCCAAGTAGGATTTTGCACCAAGGCCTGCTTGTATGCGTCAATTGTTTTATCAATATCGCCCTTTAATTCGTATAATTGGCCTAAATCATTGTAAAATCTTGGTGTTAGCGGAAAGCGCTCAATACCTAACTCAGTGTAATGCAACGCTTGATCTAGCTCGTCGTACTGTTTGTAGAAATTGGCCGCCAGACTATATGAATACCAAAGATGAGGATATTGATTTAACAGATATTCTATGAACTCCCAAAGTTCTTCTTTTGGCAAAATTGCGTTAGCCTCAAACCAGAAGTTCCAAGCTGAATCACCAAATATGACTTGTTCTTTGATTTGCGAGAATACAAATTGGAGCGCAGCCTTTTTATCATCTTTATTAAAACTAGCATTCATCAATACATTAAATGCAAGATCATTATCAACTGATGCTCTAAGCGCACCTTTTGCAACCTCAATAGCCTTGGTGAAGTCCCCTACTTTCAGATAGCATTGTGACAAATAACCAAAATTGACATTTTCACCATCTATCTTGTCACATGTTTCAATCGCCAGTGCCAGCGCGCGCTCATTTTCGCCAAGCTGATGCCTGACATCGATAAGTTGCCTGCGTATCGCACCGTAATCTGGCCGTAAGGCAACAAATTTGCTCAGCACTTTTTCTCTATATGTCGCATCAGTATGCCAATCGGCAATGTAATCCATTACCTGCGTATTTTCAGGGTTTGCTTCATAAAGGTCTTCTAACGCTTTATCTACCAAAGCATAGTCACCCGTTTTATCCAGCAACCTTAAATAGCCATTCGCAAAGCGCCCAATAAAAGGGCTTTTTGAAAATGCCCGCTGATAAAAATCAATAGCAGACTGGAAGTCTCCGACCATTTCATTCTTGCGCGCGATGAGTTCGTGGTACTTATCAGAATCTAAATATGACTCTAACTTGTCATTTAGACTTTCAAACTTGTCAATCAAGCCATTATCAATGAGTTTGAATGATAAAAAGTAAAGCAGTTCTGAATTGTCTGCGTGGTATTCAAGCGCCTCAAATAAGTAGTCGACTCCAATATGTTCCTGACCGAGTGTTTCTAACGCGTGATATAACGAAAATGCAGGCAAATGCGACCTGATTATATATTTGTTAAACCGGCTTTTGAGAATGGCTAATGCTTCGTGTTCTTTTTTTAAATAGCGCGAAGCCTTAAAAAAGCTTTCGATGTACTTGCTGTTCGTCTCGTCCATGCAGTAAGCGTAAAGATAATGCTCAGTAGCAAGTTTAAACTTCTGCCCGACCCAATAGTAATTTGCTAAGGACCAGTGTGAATATGCCGAGTACCCACCGTATTTCTTTAGCTTTCCTAACGCACTTGCTTTAATCTCATTGTGATCATTCGTATCGTAAATTTGGTCAAATAGCACCCCCAACACATCAAGGTTGTGGTACTCACCTAAGTAATCATCAAGCATCGCTAAGCCTTCATTCCTTTGCCCTAAGTCTCGCAAGCAATAATACTTAGATGTGAGTAACACAGTTTGATTTGGATACTTCTCAAGCAGCTGATTGGTCAGGTTCAGTATTTTACTTGTGTCGTTGTTCCAAATTGCAAAACTTCGCTCAACTATCATTGTGATTCGATGGCCCGGCGCAACCTCTTTTAACTTTTGTAACGCTGTTTGAGCGCCCAAATAATCACTTCTTTCCTCTGCAACTGTGTAATCATCCCAAACGGGAAATAGATCAGCGGCCGGAAAATCAAACTGATTTAGCAAATGCTTTTTTTGTTGCGGCACGAAAACAATACACCTTGCACCATTAAATGCTTCGAACTCTATTGTTTCGTTGGTGAGTGTTTCTTGCATTATCGGAGTCGAGGGGTCCATCAGGTAGAGCGTGCCCACCTGCTTGTTAAACCCAATCACTGCCTGAATGTGTGAGGAAAAACCGCCTGTTGTCACTAACGCAAATGGAATATCATTTTCTATCAATGCATAAGCAAGGCTCGCTTCTAATTCAAACTCCTTGTACACATAATTATTATCCCTTAACCACTTACGCTCTTTGGTATCTGGTGTGCCATCAAAACAAATTTCGTCAGCAATGTCTTTACTATTTCTTTTATCACCCCAGTATTCACATAACGCTGCAAAAGTTGTTGGGGCACACGTCATATGTGCTTGTTTTAAAAACGGCACACCTAAAACCTTACGGTCAAATTCACCGTTTGAGCTTTTCAAATTGTCACTGACAATTTTCCAGTAACCTGCTTGATGATCTGATAACAGCTCAATTGCGCTACCCAACTCTTGTTTATGGATTGCAATTTGTGCTTTCCACAACACTAACGACTTATTCTCAAGTTTATCTTCGACAATTCTCATCATTTCAAATTGACAGATAGCACGTTCACACTCGATCCAATTATGAACACTTGCTAGTAAAGCTGCATATTCAAACCATACATGTGCCGATTGATATTTATTGATATACTTTTGATAAAGCGCAATTGACGCTTCTGCGCCATCAGTCACAAGAAGAATATTCGAGAGTACCTTAAGATTGTATGGGTACGGGTATGTATCAAAATGACGCTGAGCTTGCTTTTTTGCTTCTACATTTTCATCCTGATGGTGTAATAATTGAATTTTTAGCGAGGTGAGCCAGCGATCTGTTGGAGATTTGGCAATTGCCTCATCTAGCAATAATTCCGCTTGTGCATAGTTTTTAAAAATTCTGTGAATGAGAGACTTAAAGCCTAGGAAGTCGGTTTCGTGTTCAGTCCCTTTTGCGAAGTATTGTTCACACTCTTTAGCAAATTCGTTTGCCAGTATAGGGCCTTTCGTATTCAATACATAATAAAGCACACGATTAAGTAAGCTTGGACACGTTTTATTTTTACGCCAATGCCTTAGCAAAATAGCATCAGATAATCTATCTCCGCCTAAATTGCCATACAGACGAATCGCTATATCAACTTGTTCAGGCCTTTGCCATGTTACTATTGGCCCCCAATGACTTTGAGCCTTCTCAAGGGCATCTTTGTAAAAGCCCGTTTTGCATAACTCTTTCAAGGCTATACTCAGTGCTACGTCGTTTTCTTGCGCTAATTTCACTTCGAACATTATTCTTTTATCGGTACAACTTTCATTTGCGCGACAATAACACTATCTAAATTGTAAGCAAAGACCAAAGCTTCCCTATTCACAACCTGCTAGTTATGTTCATGAGTATCTGAGTATCTGAGTATTTTTTATTAGCAAGAATTACAATAAAAAGCGCAAGTTACACTTAGGAGCGAAGTAAAACACTTTGTGCAAATCAAGGTAGACCGAAAGTAAATGGCTAAAACTAACTTTAAATAGGCAAAAAAAATGGGTAACTCATTTGAGTTACCCATTCTTCTATGTGGCGGAGAGATAGGGATTTGAACCCTAGATACGCTATTAACGTATGCCGGTTTTCAAGACCGGTGCTTTCAACCGCTCAGCCATCTCTCCGCAGCGGGGCGAATATTAGATAATCCCCGCGCCAATGTGAAGCTTTTTTTTCAAAAAAACGTTTAAGTGCTCAAAAAACCTCACATTTGTTCAAAAGACCACCAGGGCAAGTGGGTTACACGGAACTTTTGCTAAAAATGACACTCTATTTGATCGACAATGTTTGCTCAACCATATAACTATTGGTAATCTTAACCCAGTTTAATTATTGGAACATTTGTTCACTAAGGAGTTTAACCATGGCGTTCAATCACTCGTACGGTGCCGCTAAGCCGGTCATGTCGACAGTTGAAACTAACAAGGTATTAAAGAATACGTATTTCCTTCTTGCTATGACATTGGCATTCAGTGCCATCACAGCTGGCATTTCAATGACAATGGCATTACCACGTTTCACTGGCCTTGTATGTTCTCTTATTGGCCTAGGTTTGATTTTTGTTATTCACAAAAAAGCAAACTCATCTTCGGCGATTGGTTTAGTGTTCTTGTTTACAGGTATTATGGGCTTTGGCTTAGGGCCGTTGCTTAACCACTACGCGGCAATGCCAAATGGCGGTATGCTGATCATGCAAGCTTTGGGTTCAACTGCGCTAATCTTCTTTGGTTTATCAGCTTATGCATTAACGACTAAGAAAGACTTCTCTTTTATGGGCGGCTTTTTAACGGTTGGTTTAATTGTCGTTATCATTGCAAGTCTTGTTAATTTATTTATTGGTAGTAGCGTTGCATTTATGGCGCTGAACGCAGCGGTAGTACTGATCATGTCTGGCTTCATCTTATATGATACAAGCCGCATCATTAACGGTGGCGAAACCAACTATGTACTAGCAACAGTTGGTTTGTACTTAAATATCTATAACCTATTTACTTCATTACTCGCTCTTTTAGGCGCAAGTGATGACTAACCAGTTTGATCTGGTAAAATAAGCCCCTTATTGGGGCTTTTTTTATGAGCATGTTTTGAGCAAATTCGTTTTATCGTTGCATACAGGGGTTGCCGATCAGCATAGTTTGCTGAGCTTATCTCGTTTTGCACATGCAGCCACACAAAGTGGCCATACAATTGACTGTATCTTTTTATATCAAGATGCGGTGAGTCATGCATCTTCTTATCTTCAACTAGCGACTGACGAACTCGACGTTAAAGCCACTTGGCAGTCACTTGCAGACTTAAACATCCCGCTACTGTTGTGCGTTACAGCAGCTGAAAAACGCGCAATTGATTTAAGCAAGACCGAGCTTTTCAAAGTTGCTGGGCTTGCTGAATTTGCCATGTTGAGTGCCAAGGCTGATAAATGGGTACAATTTAAATGAAGAATGTTTTAGTGATCAGCCAAAGTAGTCCATTTGATGGTCTAAAACTACGTGATGCATTAGATACAACACTTATCTATGCTGCCATTGATCAAAATGTGTCTTGGCTCTTGACAGGTAGCGCAGTACTTGCCTTAAAAAGCGAGCAATCGGCAGCACATTTAGGTTTGAAAGATTTTTTTAAGACCATAAAAACGCTTGAAATATATGACGTTGAACAGATTTATGTATGTGAAGATGCCCTGCTGCACTATGGTTTAGATGCACAACAGCTCACAATCGATGTAACAGCGCTTAATAAACAAAAACAGCGGGCACTTTTACAGCAGCAAGATTATGTGGTGACGATATGATAATCAATACAGTTCACATTCTTTCAAAGCCCATTCAATACTATCTCGGTTTAGAGATAAGTAGCCTGATTGCAGATAATGACGTTGTGCTGCTCACTGGCGATGCATGCTACGATACAACAGCCTACAAAGCATTTGCAATGCACTTGTACGTACTGTCGGAATGTGCCACTGCTCGCGGTATTACCACAACTGATGAAATAAAATGTATTAACGATATTGAATGGGTCGAGTTAATTGCTCACGCTCATAAATCAATTACTTGGTAAATTATGTTAGAAATAAACAATCAATCCATTGAAACCGACAAGCAAGGATACTTACTCGATCATACACAATGGACACCTGAACTTGCCCCAATTATTGCAGAGCAAGAAAACATTGTACTCACAGATGCGCATTGGGAGGTCGTCAACTTTGTCCGTGATTTTTATGAAGAATATAACACCAGCCCTGCAATACGAATGCTTGTAAAAGCGATGGCCAAAGCGCTTGGCGAAGACAAAGGTAACAGCATGTATTTGTATAAACTGTTTCCCAAAGGCCCCGCTAAACAAGCCACTAAGATTGCTGGTTTGCCAAAACCAGCAAGGTGCATTTGATTTTTAGACAAACACGCTCATGACAGCAAATTAAATGTTACATGAGCGCCTGAAAGCCGCACTTTTGTGTGGCTTTATGTAGTAACCTCAGCTTCAGATAATTATGCCTTCTTAACGAACTTAGCGGTAACCATCATTTCGCCCACCCCATCAACTTTACAGTCAAGTTCATGATCCTTTTTATCGAGCACACGTCTAACTAAAGCTTTAGTGCCAATTTTAATTACTTGTGAGCTGCCTTTTATTTTTAAATCTTTGATCACAGTTACCTTATCACCATCTACAAGCAATGTGCCGTTTGCATCTTTTACATTTACGACATCGTCATCATTCACTTCAGATGGGTTCCATTCATGAGCACATTCTGGGCAAATAAGGTTTGCTTGATCTTGATAGACATATTCTGATTGACATTTCGGGCAGGGAGGAAGAGACATAATTTACCATTCATTTTATTCAAGTTACCCACACCCGCACGACTTTGCAGGTGTGACACAGTTGCTCGCGATTATAACATCTGATTTGCTAATTTTAATTGTGCAGAAAGCCGAAAACCACCTTATTGCTTAATTTCCAGCGCAATCTGTTCAATACATTTACGCGCCGAGCCAGAGATAGCCGACAGTTGATAAAACCCGTGGATCACGCCTAAGTATCTCTGACAATGTGCGTCAACACCATAAGACAAGAGCTTTCTGTAGAGTACTTCCCCTTCATCTCGTAAGGGATCAAATTCTGCTGTAATAATCGTTGTAGAAGGCAAATTACTTAAATCGGCATCCAATAAATTGAGCTCAGGCGTATTTTTAAGTTGCTCTTGTGAGCCAGCATACAAAGCAAAACCAGACAGTAACATTTGAGCGGTAATAATAAAATCGGTGCCATTTTCACTGTAACTATTGGATAAACCTGACGGATCTAACATCGGATAAATCAGTATCTGTTTTTTCGGCAACCTTAGGTTGTTATCTCTTAACCGAATAGAGGTAGCAAGGGCTAAATGTCCCCCTGCACTATCCCCAACAAAAACGATACTGTCTGTCTTGGCACCATATTTATGTCCGTGTGATTGAATGCTTAACACGCCCTCAAAAGCATCGTCATGAGCCGCAGGGTAAGTATGCTCTGGTGCAAGACGGTACTGAATACAAATAACCATGGTTTTTGACAAAGCAGCGAGCTGCCTTAGCTGTTGTTCATGTGTTTTAAAGCTACCACTGACAAAACAGCCACCATGAAAGTATACAGTTACAGGCAGATCTGTCGTATTGAGTGGTTTATAAACTTTAATCGCTGTACCCCCAATCTTGTCTTCAAACTCTTCGGCCATGACCGGACTGTCCCCAGCCAATGCGGTACTTGCAATGTACCCTTCTCGTCTCGCTTCAATGCTCTGCTGCGAAGCACAAGGCCGGCCTTGGACTATAAACTCTTCGACTAACTTCCCAATACCAAACTCTAAATTATTGACCATACGTGTATTCACTAATTAATAATGCGAAGATAATACACGAACCAAACCTATGTATATACATACAGTACCTCGTTTTTTTTAAGTAAATACTGATATGAGAGTAAATCAGGCGTATTGGTATTTGTTAACGTTATAAATGCAATAGACGCAAAAACAGGCCTTCATGAGGCCTGTTGATTGACTAAGTGCTATTTTAATACTGTGTTTACGCACATTGCCATGTTTGCGGACATTGCATCGTTGGTAAGCACATAAGCGTATCAAGATTGGTGCCGCCTGCTACTTGCGGTGTTTGTTGAGGAGCGAGTTTATTTGAAGAAGTATGAAGATTTTTAACCGCTTTCTTTTTTAGTTTAAGTAACATCGTAATTTCCTTTAGTTAGTTACAAATTTCGCAGCAAAGATAGCAGGTTTTTATATTCATAAAAAGCGGAATATATTAATTATTTTATCTAGATCAAGTGAAGATTAAGGATTGTACATACCTTAAAGTTTCATTAAATTAAATGACCACGTTTTAATCGAAACATTTAATTATCCACATTATTCCAACAAAATAAAAACAATGGAATGTAGCAAGTAGCTTGAAAATAATAATCAACGCACAGCAACAGATAGCAACTTGAATACAAGCCGCATATGTAAGTAGCTAGACTTTCTCAGGCATAGAGGTGATTAACAGCTGAGTTAATTAAGAACAAACATGGGGTGACACATAGCCACCCCGAATAAAAAGCGCCAGCATATACGCGTGTATAAAACCAAATTCAATTTAGCATACAGATTCATACTAAACTTTGGTTAAATTCATCGTATATCTAAAATAAACTTACCGACATAGCACAGTGATCGCTGAGCATTTCATCTTCTTTCATGTTTTTAAAATGATGAACACGTGATGACTCAACCGATAGCGCTGCATCAAATCCCCCGACAATGATGTGGTCGATTGGCTCAGGGTATCTTGGATGACAGCTTATCAAGTTATGTGTTGCAATTGTTGTACTACGTGAGTTAGCCGTTAGTATTTGAGCCAGCTTGTTGTTGGCCGAAGCAATTCTATGGTTGAAGTCACCCATAATTACATAGGGCTTGCCTGCATTTTCACGTTGCGCAATCCAGTTGTCTAAATGCGGTATTTGTTGTGCTAAAACCTGACACGATTTTTTGTCACTCGCTTGATAATTGTCAACAAAGCAGCCGCTTTTCATATGCACGTTTAAAATTTCTAATTCCCCCATTGGCGACTCGACATTCAACACCAGACCATAGCGCAAGCCTGGCATATCCAGTGAAAACTGATCACTATGAGTTACATCAAGAATTTTAATACTCTTTTTTACTGCAAACGCGACTTTTTGCTGACTGGAAGTATGACCATTAGCTCTGCAAGTATAGGATTGACTGTCTGGTCGTTGCGAGATAACCACATGCCACTGCTCACTAGGAAAAATTTGTTTGATCGCTTGCTCAGACGCAACCTCTTGCAGCGCGATAATATTCGCTTCCAGATCGTTTGCATATTCCTTCAGTGCATCAATTTCTTCTTGAGTTCTTGGTTTACACCCTTTATCAATGGGAAAAGCTAAATGCTCTACATTCCATGTTGCAACTTTGAGTTTTTCACTATCGTGAGCATTTGAAGCGATTAAATCACTCTCTGATGTAGCTCGTTCGCTCATGCATCCCATACTCAATGCACTGAGTGCGGTTGCAATCATCAGATTACTTAATTTCATACATCTAAGCCTATTAATTTTTACTATCCAGAACGTAACAGCGTTAAGAAACGCATTTGTCTGAACAAAGTTGATAATTCAATACGTGACTAATAGCGATAAGCATGGCACCTAACAGCGTAAATACGATTTCTCCTTTGTGTCCAAAAGCGACTCCTTCGAGGGCCAATGCACCTATTAACAGTGCCAGGCCCAAAAACCCTATTCCCAATATATAAAAGCGCCGATGCTGCTTACAGCCTAAAGTCAGCGCAAATATACTAAAAGGGAGAACTGTTACAACCATCCATAGGTGAAACACTTCATTATTAAGCTGAAATGAGGCTAGGGTCGGTATTAACGCCAATAGCATAGGGAAAAGCAGGCAATGAATTGCACAAGTTATTGATAGAAAAATAGATATTTTGTCTGTTAAACCAACTGTTGTTTTCACTACACTTATACCCCGTCATTAAAACCTAATATGAAAAGTTGACTGCTTTATGCCTTGGTTGAGATGATACAATATAACATAACAAAAAATAAAGGCAGTCATACATAATAGTCATTCGATAGGTGAACTTGATGAGTGATTTGAATTCCTAACTTTAATCCCTAAAAATAAAAAAAGCCTCGCATTTGCGAAGCTTTTTCTGATGTAATTGGCGATTACTCAATGCCAATTGTCGCGCTTTTTCATTGTGCTAACTTAAAGTAGTTAACTTTGAAAAAGCTTAACCATCCATTATAAAATTTCTAATAGCTCAACATCGAATACTAATGTTGAGAAAGGTGCGATTGATGCACCCGCGCCACGCTCACCGTACGCAAGCTCGTGTGGGATGTATAAACGCCATTTAGAACCAGCTGGCATTAGTTGTAATGCTTCGGTCCAACCTTTGATAACGCCATTGACAGGGAATTCTGCAGGCTGACCACGGTCATATGAACTATCAAATACTGTACCGTTGATTAATGTACCGTGATAATGAACACGTACTTTCGAATCTGCGGCTGGCTTAGTGCCTTCACCAGTGCTGATCACTTCATATTGCAGACCTGACTCAGTCACAGTGATTTCAGCACGTTTTGCGTTTTCTTCTAAGAATGCAACGCCCTCAGCTGCAAGTACTTTTGCTTCTTCTTCACGACGCGCTTGAATTTCAGCGTTAATTTTTTCGAATGCAGCTTGGATCTCAGGGATCTCAACACGGAACGCGTCACCCGCGTATGCGTCTTTCATTCCCTCAAATACTGAATGCAGGTTAAGTCCTTCAAATGGATTCGCTTTTAATTGCTCACCCATTTGTAAGCCAATTCCATAGCTTGCTTTTTCAGCATCTGTATTAAATAAATCTGACATAAGTTATTTCACTTTGTTTTCTATTAAAAGACGAGCGCAGTGTAACATAGCCAGTTATGAGTTTAAACGGACTTACTTGTCCGCTTTGTTTTGAGGTAGTTTTATTTTTCCAACCACGAATGTGGCGATTGGCAAACTCAAGCACAAACCTAGACCTAGCTCAGTACTATATTGCGCAAACCGCTCGGTAAAGTAATATCCAAACCCAGCAACCCCTGTCAAACTGATAATAACTGATGCAATCATAGGCCACATCTTTTCGTACTTTCGGATTAAGTGGCCGACAAGCAGACTGAATAAGAAAGTGAGTGACAGTGTTTTTACTAATGTCGGATCTTGCTGCCCATCAATGGCCAAACGTAATGCCATTTCTAAGCCGCTCATATAAAAGAAGCCAAATACAATCCACAAACTAGCATGTTTTACTACTAATGCTGACATAATGCCTCCAAAACGAAAAAAACCGCCGTTAAGGCGGTTTTGGGAATGAGGTGGCGGAGAGATAGGGATTTGAACCCTAGAAGGGCTATTAACCCTTGCCGGTTTTCAAGACCGGTGCTTTCGACCACTCAGCCATCTCTCCGTTGTTGGCGCGCATATTAGTGGTTTTCAGTTACGCTGTAAAGGGCTAAGTCTAACTTTTTTGTTAAATTCAATAATATTGTTTTGGCCTTCTAGCAAACCACGCACAGATAAGACTAAATATTGTGCACACAATAAGAATCACAGCACTTTTAATTATCGCTGGAGTCAACTCTTGAAAAGGAAGAAGTATGTTTAATAAGGGAGGAATGCAAGAAATAGTGGCAACAAGCAACAGAATTTTAAAGGCTCGAAAAAAATCAAAGCGCTTACTATAACCCATCCAAACAGACAATAGCGTTGCAATGATACAGGGTACGAGATAACCAATCAGGGACTGAGCCGACAAACTCAGCACATACGCACTCACTGCCCCCCCGAGTAACCCCCACATTAGCCAAACCCACCAGCGCTCCCGTTCTCTTAGAAATAAGTTGCCCATAACCGCGTTTATTATTGTTATAAAATACACAATTAGACTAACAAATAAACACACCTAAATACAACCGTAAGAAAGCATGACATTGGTTGCAAAAGCAACAAAAAAGCCTCAACAATTAGTTGAGGCTTTTAAAGGTAATAAATTGAGAAACGTTTAAGCTGACTTTTGTCTTTGCGCTTCTTTTTGTGCTTGCTTAGCTTCTTTACGCTGACGTAACGTTTCTTGTGCATCGTGACCAATATGACCTTCGCCACGTGCTTGCGCTAATTGGATTTGCTTTTGACGTTCAGCAAAACGAGTACGTTGCTCTTCGGTTAGGCTGTTATGACAATGATGACATGAAACACCTTCCATGTACTCTTCACGTTGCTTTTCTTCTTCAGTAATAGGCATACGACAAGCATGGCACTGATCGTAAGAGCCTTTTTGTAAATCGTGGTCAACCGCGACGCGGTTATCAAATACAAAACACTCACCTTCCCAGAGCGACTCTTCTTTTGGTACTTCTTCTAAGTACTTCAAGATCCCGCCTTCTAGGTGGTATACCTCTTCAAAACCCTGCTCTTTCATATATGCCGTTGACTTTTCGCAGCGAATACCGCCAGTACAGAACATCGCCACTTTTTTGTGCTTGCTTGGGTCTAGATTATCTTTTGCCCACTGCGGGAATTCACGGAAAGTTTTGGTGTTTGGATCGATAGCGTGCTTAAACGTACCAATCTCAATTTCGTAATCATTACGTGTATCAACCACCACCACGTCAGGGTCAGAGATTAAATCATTCCATTCATTTGGCTTAACATAGCTACCCACCACTTTTAGTGGATCGATGCCCTGTACGCCCATGGTCACGATTTCTTTTTTCAATTTTACCTTAGTGCGGTAAAACGGGCATGTCTCATCATATGACTCTTTATATACGATGTTGTCTAAACCAGGCTGTTTATCTAGCCACGCAAGCAGTGCATCAATACCTTCGCGTTTACCTGCAACCGTACCGTTAATACCTTCAGCCGCAAGCAGTAACGTACCACGCACTTCATTTTGTTCCATCACATCGTGAAGTGGTTGACGAATTTGTTCAAAGTTTGGCAGTGACACGAATTTATACATGGCACAAACCACAAATGGTTTAGACATAAGTTTTCCTAATTTTCAGCTTTCACTTCGCTTAGGGCATTAAGCACAACGCCAAAAGCACACTTACCGGACCGTAAATCCGGCGCTAGAGCGCGTATTGTACGGATTTTTACTTTAATTGCAAAAACCTGATGCAAGGATGCTTTAATGCTAGGAGAGCAAAGCAATGCTTTGCTATACTACGCGGTCTTAAAGAAAATCAGTTTTGGAGAAAAACGCTTTGCACTTTACTGAATTAGGCATAGAAACTCGCCTCGAAAAACAGCTTGCCCATCAAGGGATCACAGAGCCTACTGAGATCCAAGCTCAGGCCGTTCCAACGGCTATTGCAGGGCATGATGTATTCGCACAGTCCAAGACAGGTTCAGGTAAAACCTTAGCGTTTTTGTTACCCGCTGTTCACCGTGTTATGAAACAAAAAGCACTGAGCAAGCGCGATCCGCGCGTTTTGATCATTGCGCCGACCCGTGAACTCGCAACCCAAGTGTTTACCCAATGTCGTTTACTTATTGCAGGCACGAGCATTAGCGTCGTTAAAGTTTTAGGCGGCGAAAACTTCAACGACCAAGTCAAAGCCCTGCGTAAAGACCCACATATTGTGATTGGCACACCGGGTCGTATTGGCGACCACCTAGAACAACGCTCATTGCAATTAAGTGGCCTTGAGTTACTGATTTTTGACGAAGCAGATCGTATGCTCGATTTAGGTTTTGCTGATCAACTGAACAAAATTAACGATGAAGCGAATCACAGATTGCGTCAAACCTTGCTGTTTTCAGCAACCCTTGATCATGCACAGGTTGAAGTCACCTCTCGTAATTTACTGCGTGCACCGAAAAAAATCATATTGAGTGACGCCCACCAGCAACATGGTGATATTAAACAAACGCTCTATTTTGCTGACCATTTAGATCATAAAGATGCGTTACTCAAGCACTTTGTACAGCAAGACGACGTAGGTCAGTGCATCATCTTTACGGCAACTCGTGCAGATACCGTTCGTATCAGCGAACAACTGAATGAATTAGGTGTTAAAGCCACCGCTCTTGCTGGGGATTTGGCGCAAAACAAACGCCTTGATATTATGGATGCATTCAGCCGTGGCTTGTTTAAAGTACTTGTAACCACTGACGTTGCATCTCGCGGACTCGACTTACTGAGCGTTACCCACGTTGTTAACTTCGACTTGCCAAAACAAGCCGAAGAATATGTGCACCGAATTGGCCGTACAGGGCGTGCGGGTTTTAAAGGCACTGCTATCTCTTTAGTAGGCCCCAAAGATTGGAACAGCTATATCGCTATCAAAAACTACCTTAGCGATAAGTTAGAGTTCGCCAGCGTTGAAGGTCTAGAAGCCAAGTTTAAAGGCTTCAAGCCAGTCAAACCAAAAACCGCTAAACCAAAAGTTAACAAACCGGTTGCTAAAAAACCGGTTAAAAAAGTGGCTAAGCCAAAACCAAAAGTTAAAAAAGCCATTCCAGCACCATTTGACGTGGACGGTGCTGCGCCTCTTCGTCGTAAACCTAAGCCATCTGGGGAATAAATATGTTAGGTCGTATTGAAACATTAATGATCAGCGAAATATGCGCTGAAGGCGCCTACTTAGATGGCAAAGACCTCGGTGAAGTATTTTTGCCAGCCAAGGAACTTGAAGAGCACTTAGAAGAAGGTGATAGCGCACGCGTATTTATTTACCAAGACGCACAAGGCCACCCTACCGCCACCACCAAAACACCGATTGCACAGGTAGGTGAGTTTGCATTGCTGCGTGTTAAAGAGATCAGTAACGTGGGCGCCTTTATGGACTTGGGCATCGACAAAGACGTGCTCGCACCGTTTAACGAACAAAAGCCCAAAATGCGTGAAGGCTATAGCTACTTAGTTAAATTATATTTAGATAACGCCAGCCAGCGTTTATGTGCCTCTAGCAACCTCAATAAGTTTGTTAATAAAACCGAGCCCAGCTACGACAAGTTTCAAGAAGTGGATATTATCGTTGCGGCTAAAACAGACATTGGTTACAAAGTCATAATCAATGAACAACACTTTGGTGTGGTGTTTTTTAATACCGTGTTCAAGCGTATGTTTATTGGTCAAAAGCTAAAAGGCTACATTAAAGTAGTACGTGACGATGGTAAAATTGATGTGGTGTTAGACAAACCAGGTATGGGCAAAGTGGTCGACCTAGGCGAGCAAATTATGCAAGCACTCAAAGACAACGGCGGTCGATTACCGCTAGGCGATAAATCAGACCCTGAGCAAATCAAAAAGGCATTTTCAACCAGTAAAGCCAACTTTAAAAAAGCCATTGGCGGCTTGTTTAAGCAAGGCAAGATTGATATTGAAGCCAAATCGATTTCATTAAAAGACTAATAAAAAGGTGAGCTAAGCTCACCTTTTTAATGCCCAAAGTGCCGTGTATGTAAAAGGACTATTATGACGATCACCGACCTGGTCGCGCTGATTGAAGCGCACAAGTATCAATACGAAGTTGGCGAGCTTCAATCGATACGTAAGCGTTTAAAAAACCTTGCAAAGATGCCACAAAAGAACATTTTTCGCGTCGGTCAAAGTCGTACCAGTACGGTGGATGATAACGCAGGTTGGGGTTTTCACTTTGGTGGCAGGAGTGAGCTGCAATTTAACATTGGCATTGAGCATGCTGAACAAAACATGCTGGTTAGATATGGCGTGGCATTTAACATGGAGCCAAGTCAAAATGCCCCTGTTCCTTGGGTACAATTACGCCCAAGCATTGCGCGCTTTAATCAGTTTTTAACCAACCATATGAGTTCACTCTGTGATTTAAGCATGACTTACAACAGTGACGAACACGAAACGCTGCACAGCCCATTTGTGATAGATAACGCGTTAGTTCGGCCTAACGAATTTATTTTTCTTGGTAAATACGTCCCCCTTGCACAATTTGACTTGAGCGATTTGCTACACACCTTTGATCGTTTGCTCACGCTGTATATTTTTGTCGAAAGCCAAACACTCACCCTAACGAACGAAAACTTTGTGTTTAAGCGCCTTGAACGGGTGAATAAAAAACTCGAAACCCAATATCAAGTGTGCGCAAAAACCGTGAGCGTTAATTTAAAGCACAATAACTTAAGTGATGTATTAGAAGCGCAGTTAATTGCACAGTTTGGTGAAGCCGCTGTATCGATGGAAAAAAAACTAGGCCGATCCATGCAATGTGACGCCTTAGTCAAGCAGCCGCAAGGCCATCATATTTACGAAATTAAATCATATACCTCGGTTAAACACTGTATTCGCGAAGCATTAGGCCAACTACTCGATTACGCTCACTGGCCTCAAAATCATCAACTAAAGATTAAAGAACTCGTTGTTGTGGGTACATCGGCTCTTTGCGAAGACTCTCAAAAATATCTATCAACGTTACAAAGTGCATATAATTTACCTCTAAAATATCAGCAATTGAGTGTTTAAGTACCAAAATCGCTCACCACAACGAGCACTTTTAATGGGCCCGTTTATGGCGTTGCTGTCCTGAATGTGCCGCTTCATGGCCTGAACCAGAGTTAGCTGTTGACCCAACTCCAATAGAATTACCCTGTAACGTCGCCTTGGCACCTAACTGTGCAGGCCCACTAGGAGTGGCTGTTACATCATTGGGCGCTAGCCCCTGTATTCGGTCAATAGGACCTGCCCCTAAAACAAAGTTTAGAAGCGCTGATACAATTAGCCATTACATAGGATTACAAACACCATCCTCTGACAACAAGGCACTGTCACAAATCATATTTCAAATGTCGGAAGTAGGCTCTAAAGTAGGGTGTTTCGTGTAGATGAAGATCAATGAATGCAATAAGTTAAACCCTAAAGCGCTTTAAATTTATCCAGTGTGTGGGCTAAGTGCGGTTAGCCCACTCCATTCATTTAGCTCCAACTCTTTTGCGAGAGAAAAAATTGGCAAAAATATAATCTCGCTCCGCGATACTTGAATGGCAATCTGCACATGCTTTTTTTATTTCTGGTTGAGACCCTTTACCTCTTAGTAGCACATTACCCTCTCTATCAAACTGTGCATATTCCCAATCACCAAATTCAGGAGAATAGCCCTTCTCACGTTTTAGCATCATCGTGACAGTGAGTGCTGTTTGTGGCGAGCCTGATTGAGCAGAAAAATTTTCTTTTAATACAATCGTACCAGCACTATAGTGCTTAAACTCTGGGGGAGACAATTCTTCTTCTTCGTCTTCATCATAGTCCTGATAATACCTAAGGTATTCCATATAATTACGTTCATATACCTCAGGTTGCTTATTAATAAACACTAAAATGAACTGCTGCCAATGCAGCCCCGAATGCTCAAACCCCGTTACTCTATACCAATCTGTTCGATAGTTTTTTAGTTGCGATTGATACTGCTCAGGAATTTTAAACGGATAAACATCAAACGGCCCCGAAAGCGCTTTTCCTGATGCACAAGTACCCATGCATATCGCTAAATAGTATATAGCTTTCATTGACTTTCCTATTGTAGCTGTAGTGTAAGTGTTGCTCTCTTTTTACCTTTGTATAGAACATCAACCGATTGTTGTTCTCCTGATTTAAGCTCTACTTCTACAGGAGCATACTTGGGGATTTGAAGCACAAACTTGGTGTGATTTCCAGCTTCAAGCTTAATAGGATAAGTTTTTTGTTTCTTCTCAAAGGGCAATACTTGATAAGCATCACTATTAACATTGGCTATGTAGCTTCGCATTTTTGGATGGATCTTACATCCTATCCTTGTCAAAGTATTATTAGCCCAATTGACTGTCACGTTTGAGTTTTGTCCTTCGTTCATCAGTCCAACATCAAATTTAACCCCTGTTTTAGGGTCATTAGCAAAAATATTATGCTGAAAACTATCGGAGTTTTTAAACGTGATTTCGCCATTATTACCAACAACAATCATTTTCTTGTCAAAAACTTTGTTTGACTGATCTAATTGTGCTGTTGCTGGGCCAACCCCTCCTTCAGCGTAAATAATTCCCACAAACGAGGGCTTCTTCACAAACTCTAAAGTTCCAGTAAGTGTCGCACTTAAGGCACCAAATGAACAAAACATAAAAAACAACATGAAAGACTTAAACATCATATTTCCTCCTTAGGGTAAAACGGGACGTTCAATGATTATTGGATCGGTTAAAGCAGCCATAAATGCGATCAGATCCGCTTTTTCTTGTGCATTTAAATTAAGTGGTTTAATAAGTGGACTCAGGTGTTTATTTTTAATACCACCAATATTGTAATGTTCCACCACTTCTTCTAATGTTCCCAATGATCCATCATGCATATAAGGAGCACTCATGATGATATTGCGCAAGCCAGGAGTTTTAAACGCCCCTATCATATTCTTGTTTTTATTAACCTTATAACGCCCTTCGTCTTTATCTCCAATACCAATATTGTGAAAACTATCATCGGTAAAATTAGCACCATCGTGACATTTATCACACCTTGCTTTTCCAACAAATAACTGCAAACCTCTCATCGCAGACGGAGACATTGCCTGCGTATCACCCGCCAAATATTTATCAAACGCAGAGTTGTCGCTAATAATCGTTCTTTCAAAAGCCGCTATCGCTTTTCCTACGTTTTCAAATGTTAATTCTCCATAAATATCATCGAAAGTTTTTGCATAATAGGGTACGTCATTCAGTCTTTCTAGTACCTTTACTGGTGTCATTTGCATTTCAACGTCGGACACAAGTGGCCCGAGCGCTTGCTCTTCTAAACTAGCAGCTCTGCCATCCCAAAAGAATATAGATGACCAAGCTAAGTTGTATAAATGGGGGGCATTTCGATCTAATATTGCACCACTGCTGCCATTTCCTTTAGCGACGCCGTCACTAAACCCTAACTCGGGGTTGTGGCAAGTTGCGCAAGACTGATTTTGGTTTTTGGATAATCTAGGGTCGAAAAAGAGCAGTTTGCCTAGATTAATTTCCGCCTCACTGTGCTCTTCATCATCCGGGTATTCGATGTCATCCACGTCAGGTGTACTTATCGTTAAACTCTCATTTGAAGCATTCAAATTCATAGAGATAAAACTCAAAATACATAAAAACAACATATACACCTTTGAGTTCATGTATAAACCCCTTTCTGCCAAATTGTTAATCAGATTAATTGATCTCAATCAAGGATTGTCTATATTTAGCGATAAATCAAAGAAAAGTTACGCTTTTTTAAACTCAGTAGGTTCGCATGAACATCGACGCCCTAATAAATTGAATTAATTAGAGATATTATAAAATGATAAATTCGCGTTCCTCATATAGTATCGGCGCAAAGATGCTTTTAGCCTTTGCAATTATTACTTTTCTCGGCATATTTAGTAATTTCTTCGTATACTTGACGACCACAAAAATAGGAAACAACTTTACTTCGGTCTCTAATACTTCGATTCCCCTTGTAAAGGCCAACTCACAATTGAGGCGCAGTATTTTAGAGTCTTCGACTTCTTTAAAGGATCAGATCATTACAGGTAATGATCCAAGCTCAAAAAGTAACGCAATTGCTCAACAGAACAAAGCATGGAATGATGTTTTTATCCATTATCAAAGTATTGAAAAGTTGGCTGTTAACACAGGGTTTTCTCCGAAAGTACTGACTGAGATTTATGATGCTTTGATATCGCTGAAAAAAGAACAACAAGTTATTTCCAATATTGCCAACACAGTTGACAATGAACCTGCTGTAAAACTGTTAGTTACCCAAGCAATCCCACTTGCTACATCAATGCTCTCGTTACTTTCTAAGATCTCAGAAATGGACATGGCGGAAGACGCCGATGACGAAGAAAAAGCAGAACTAAACCAATTATTGGTTGAATCGCAGATTAGCTTTGCCACCGCTATCTCAGAGTTGCGTGCTTTTTTATTAACTCGGGATAAAGAAAATATAGATGGCTTTGATCAAGCATGGATTTTAAATAGTGATGCCTTTACAGAGGTTCAAGATGACTACGAAGATGCATTTACCCCTCAACAATTACAGCTTTGGCAAAACTATAGTAAAGAACGGGAAAAACTCGCACCCATTACGATTATGGCATTTGAAAAACAAGCTAGTGAACAAGCTAACTTCGCAATTTATCATTTAAGAACGACTGTAAGCCCATTAACCGATAAAATATTCGACAAACTAGATTCGCTCAGTGAGCATGTCGTCAATGTGTCTCAAAAAGGGATTGAAGATACTGATTCATCACTTACAGATATGCTCACAATTATTTTTATTAGTTCCATTTTGACCGTAATAATTGCTAGTACAGTTAGTATTACCTTCAGCCAAAAGTTAAAGCTAAGAGTCCAACAACTACTAAAAAGAGCACATAATATTTCTGGAGGGAATCTGACAACGCAAGATGACTACTTTGATATTCGCACCAATGACGAGTTAGGCCAACTTTCTGAGAGCTTTAATCATATGACTTTATCGTTATCAACGGCCATATCTACGGTCAAACGTCAGTCTCGCCAAGTCGGTCATTCTGCTCACCAGGTGGCGGCCATCGCTTCTGAGATAACGGTTGTGGCACAAAAGGAAAACGAAAGTTACTCAGACGTAATGCGAGTAACTGAATCATTTATGGATTTGTTAATTGAGTCTAGTACCGCTATTAGTGATAGTGAAAAGGTGTTAGAAGAAGCTAAAATACAAGCTGATTTAGGGATCACAGCAGTCAATAATAACCTGACAGAAATGAATCGAACGGTAGAAGTTGTAGAGCTAGCTTCCAAAGAGGTGGAAGAGCTAAAGCTTGCTAGTGAGGAAATAGAATCTGTTACCGATGCCATATCAACCGTAGCAGATCAAACCGCGCTGATAGCTCTCAATGCTGCTATCGAAGCAGCTAGGGCTGGTGAACAAGGCCGAGGGTTTGCAGTGGTTGCAGATGAAGTGAGAAACTTAGCACAACGAACTGCTAGTTCAACAGACGAAATTAGAGTTGTAATATCACAACTCATAACAAAGGTCGCTGACGTTATTAGGTTAATGTCAGACATTATTGAACAGGTAGATGTCAGCAAATCTCGTTCTGATGATAGTGGTAATACTTTGCGTTCAATGACCAAAACAATAGACAATATTATTTCGGTTAATCAGCAAGTATCTATACGCTCAAATCAACAGAGCGAGCAAATGCATGAGATGCAAATTAAGTTACAGCATTTATTTAGTTCACTTCAGCAAAATGCTGAAAAAGCTCAAATGGTATCTATGATCGGTGGGGATTTATACGTCACATCAGAATTAGTTAATCAACTGATGGATGGTTTTAATTTTGATAACGATGGCTTACGTGAATTATCTACAGAGGAACAAAGAAGTTCAACACGCTTAGAAGCCAAGGTGAAAGTTGAAGTCATTCAACAAACTAATAAACACTCAACAATTACACGCGAACTTAGCTGCACGGGTTGCGGAATTACGTTAAGTAATCAATTAAACCAAGAACTTGAAGTAGATTCAGAAGTTACGCTCGTATTTTATGTTCCCAAGAAAAGCTATCAAGATTATATGAACCAGCCCCCTCTAAGCATAGTTTCTCGCGTTATTTGGAAACAAGAAGACGATATAAAGCATACATATTATGGTCTCGAATTTTTACCAAGAAACGATACCGAACGTAAAGCAATCAAAGAGTTATATCTATTTTTTGACGAGTAATACCTAGTTTATAGCTAACTCCTAACACGTGGAAAATATAGGAAATCCAAATCTAGTACGAGGGCGTTCAGAATTCTGTGTCAGCCTAAAAAATTAAATATCTAGTGCGCCATCCAGCCGACCTTCGAAGTGGATGGCGAACTGCGACAG
>NZ_JBSVEM010000032.1:0-28858 GCF_056312285.1 Pseudoalteromonas sp. ABE4_541 | reverse complement strand
CTGCTGTTAGAGTTGTTTTACCGTGGTCAACGTGGCCGATTGTACCTACGTTTACGTGCGGTTTTACGCGTTCAAACTTTTCTTTTGCCATCTTAAAAAATTCCTATAAAGAAATTAAAGTCCAGCCCTTAGAGACCGGACCGAACTAAAATTACTTAACAGCGCGAGCTGCAATAATTGTATCGGCTACACTCTTAGCCGCTTCAGCGTACTTGGAAAATTCCATCGAGTACGAAGCACGGCCTTGCGTAGCAGAACGAAGGTCGGTTGCATAACCAAACATTTCAGAAAGCGGCACTTGTGCATTAACTTGCTTCAAGCCACCGAATGCTTCTTCCATGCCTTCAATTATGCCACGACGACGATTCAAATCACCTACTACATCACCCATGTTACTCTCAGGGGTGATAACTTCAACTTTCATAACTGGTTCCAAGATAACTGGATTTGCTTCAAGCGCACCATTTTTGAAACCAATTGAACCTGCGATTTTAAACGCCATCTCGTTTGAGTCTACGTCATGGAACGAGCCATCAAACAATGTTGCTTTAACACCCAATAGCGGATAGCCGGCAAGGACACCTTGACGCATCTGCTCTTGAATACCTTTATCAACCGCTGGGATGTACTCTTTAGGTACAGCACCACCGACGATTTCGTTTACGAACTCGTATGTAGGCGCTTCATCATCAGAGATATCCATCGGCTCAAGCTTAAGCCAAACATGACCATATTGACCACGACCACCAGACTGACGTACGAATTTACCTTCCGCTTCTACCGCGCCACGAATTGTTTCACGATATGCCACTTGTGGTTTACCAACGTTACATTCAACGCTGAATTCACGTTTCATACGATCGACAATGATATCGAGGTGAAGTTCACCCATACCAGAGATAATCGTTTGACCTGATTCTTCATCCGTTTCTACACGGAAAGACGGGTCTTCTGCCGCTAGTTTACCTAACGCGATACCCATTTTGTCTTGGTCAGCCACGGTTCTTGGCTCAACTGCAACTGAAATCACCGGCTCAGGAAATTCCATACGCTCTAAAGTGATAACAGCTTCTTGTGAACATAATGTGTCACCCGTAGTGACATCTTTCAGACCAATAGCCGCCGCGATGTCGCCAGCGCGTACTTCTTTGATCTCTTCACGAGAGTTTGCATGCATTTGAACGATACGGCCCAAACGCTCTTTTTTGCTTTTAACCGGGTTATATACCGCATCACCCTGCTTAACAGTACCAGAGTAAACACGGAAGAAAGTTAAAGTACCTACAAATGGGTCTGTGGCAATTTTAAATGCCAATGCCGAGAACGGCGCATTGTCATCTGCAGGACGAGTATCTTCAGAATCATCTTCCAAGATACCTTGAATGTCTTTAACTTCAGTAGGTGACGGCATGTATTCAATCACTGCGTCAAGCACTGCTTGTACGCCTTTGTTTTTGAATGCACTGCCACAGGTCATTGGCACAATTTCATTGGCCAATGTCTGTTGACGAAGCGCAGATTTGATCTCAGCTTCGCTTAACTCGCCGTCTTCTAAATATTTATCCATTAGTTCTTCAGACGCTTCAGCTGCGCTCTCAACTAAATGAGCACGCCATTCTTCAGCTAAGTCTTGAAGATCTGCTGGGATCTCTTCGTACGTGAACGTCATCCCCTGGTCTTCATTATTCCAGTTGATGGCTTTCATTTTGATGAGATCGATAACACCTTTAAATTCATCTTCAGCACCAATTGGTAACTGAATAGGCACAGGTGTGGCGCCAAGGCGAGATTTCACCTGTTCCACGACAGCTAGGAAATCAGCGCCAGTACGATCCATTTTGTTTACGAATACCATACGAGGTACTTCGTATTTGTTCGCCTGACGCCAAACCGTTTCTGTCTGTGGCTGTACACCTGATGAAGCACATAACACAACAACCGCACCATCTAGTACGCGCAAAGAGCGCTCCACTTCAATGGTGAAGTCTACGTGCCCTGGAGTATCAATAATATTGATACGATGGTCGTCGAATTGAGCGTCCATACCTTTCCAGAAACACGTCGTTGCTGCAGACGTGATAGTGATACCACGTTCTTGCTCTTGCTCCATCCAGTCCATAGTTGCAGCACCATCGTGAACTTCACCGATCTTATGAGAAAGACCCGTGTAGAACAGAACACGTTCTGTCGTGGTGGTTTTGCCTGCATCTACGTGAGCACAAATACCGATGTTACGATAGCGCTCAATAGGAGTTGTACGTGCCATATTATCCTCTTAAAGGGTGTTAGCAGATTACCAACGGTAGTGAGCGAATGCTTTGTTCGCTTCAGCCATACGGTGAACGTCTTCACGTTTCTTAACCGCAGTGCCCTTGTTTTCAGCAGCGTCGATCATCTCTTGAGCAAGACGAAGGCCCATTGATTTCTCGCCACGCTTACGTGCAGCTTCAACTAACCAACGCATACCTAATGCGTTACGACGAACTGGACGTACTTCAACTGGTACTTGGTATGTAGAACCACCAACACGGCGAGATTTAACCTCAACCGCTGGGCGTACATTTTCAAGTGCAGATTCAAAGATTTCTAGGTGCGACTTGCCTGATTTCTCAGCAGCCACGTCTAACGCACCGTATACGATTTTTTCAGCAGTAGATTTCTTGCCGTCTAACATTACTACGTTAACGAATTTAGCAAGAAGTTCTGATCCGAACTTAGGATCTGGTAGAATTTTACGTTGACCTATTACGCGTCTTCTAGGCATTTTATATCTCCGGTATCTTCAGGTTCGCCTTTTTGGGCGACTCCCAAAACAAATTATTTAAAAATTAAAACTTAAGTGCTTGGCCTTACTAACGGAGAACCATTAGCCCTTAGGGCGTTTTGCACCGTACTTAGAACGAGCCTGTCTACGGTCGTTTACGCCGGCACAGTCAAGTGCACCACGAACAGTGTGGAAACGCACACCTGGTAAGTCTTTAACACGACCACCACGGATTAAGATTACACTGTGCTCTTGTAGGTTGTGACCTTCACCACCAATGTATGAAGTTACTTCGAAACCGTTAGTTAAACGCACACGTGCTACTTTACGTAATGCAGAGTTTGGTTTCTTAGGTGTAGTTGTATATACGCGAGTACATACACCACGCTTTTGCGGACAAGCTTTAAGCGCAGCTGAGTTACTTTTTGTAACCTTGCTACGACGTGGCTTACGCACTAGCTGGTTAATAGTTGCCATTAAATAGCTCCTGATTAGTTAAAAATTACTACTGAAAAAATATAAAAATCGTCCCAATTTCTTCTCCACTTTCGTGGATCGAATAAATGGGTGGCCGAATTTTAATGAGCAAAGATTGACCTGTCAATAAAAACTGCTCGTAGAGTAGGAAATTTGCGGTATTTAATCGTAATTTGGCCTTAAAAAGCAAAATCACGTTTTCACAACAATGCAAGTGTTGAAGGAATTCGATGTGCATTTTTGCTTAACGAGCAAAATAATAACACTTATTACGCGTTGATCGCTATTTAAACACTTAATCAAAGGTCGAGGACAATGAAAAAATAAAAAGCAGCTCGATGAGCTGCTTTTTCAATCTTACTGAGTGATGATAACGAATTACTCGTTACCACCTAGTAAATCAGCGTTTAGTGCGTCTGTTAGCGCTTGAGTTGCCTCTTCCGCACTTACAGTTTGCTCTTCAACTGGCAGTTCCGCTTGCTTACGACGGTTGATGCGATCTTGGTGATACGCAAAACCTGTACCCGCAGGGATTAAGCGACCAACGATTACGTTTTCTTTCAGACCACGTAATTCATCGCTCTTACCATTTACAGCTGCTTCTGTAAGAACACGCGTTGTTTCTTGGAACGACGCTGCCGAGATGAATGACTCAGTAGCAAGTGACGCTTTAGTAATACCCATTAGCTGAATTTCAAACTTCGCTGGGATCTTACCTTGCTTCTCAAGTTCACGGTTCGAGATATTAACGCGTGCTACTTCAACTTGCTCGCCCGCTAAGAACTCAGTGTCACCACCGTCTAGGATGATACACTTACGTAGCATCTGACGAATGATAGTCTCAATGTGCTTATCGTTAATCTTTACACCCTGTAAACGATATACTTCTTGTACTTCGTTTACGATGTAGTTAGATACGTCAGTCACACCACGTAGACGTAAGATGTCATGTGGAGACTCAGGACCATCGGCGATAACTTCACCTTTAGATACCTGCTCACCTTCGAACACGTTAAGCTGACGCCACTTAGGGATCATCTCTTCGTATGCATCGCCCTGTTCTGGCGTGATCACAAGACGCTTCTTACCTTTAGTCTCTTTACCGAAGCTGATAGTACCTGTGATCTCAGCAAGGATTGCTGGATCTTTTGGCTTACGAGCTTCGAATAAGTCCGCAACGCGCGGTAGACCACCGGTGATATCGCGTGTTTTCGAACCTTCTTGAGGAATACGCGCAAGTACCGCACCAGGTAGTGCTTTTGCACCATCTGTGATTTCAATCGTAGTAAACGAAGGAAGACGGATTTCTTGCAAGCCACGCTCGTCGTTTTCAACGATTAGCTTAGGCTCTTTTGCATTCACTTTTGCAAGATCTTTAACAACCACACGTGTCAAACCAGTTAATTCATCAGTTTGCGCTTCTGTGTTGCTATCATCAATGTCTGAGAATGAAACCTTAGACTCATGCTCGATGATGATTGGGTGGCTATGCGGATCCCACGTTGCAACGATGTCGTTACCTTTAACTTCTGCACCGTCTTGAACAGTTAATACTGCACCGTAAGGTACTTTATAACGCTCTTTTTCACGACCGTGCTCGTCAATGATAGTGATTTCTGTTGAACGAGAAGTAATGACAATCTTGCCATCCGTATTCAATACGTACTTCGCATTGTGTAACTTCAAGCTACCGTTGTTCTTAACTTGTACGCTGTTTTCTGCTGATGCTCTTGATGCCGCACCACCGATGTGGAACGTACGCATCGTAAGCTGTGTACCCGGCTCACCGATTGATTGAGCTGCGATAACACCCACAGATTCACCCGCGTTGATCAAGTGACCACGTGCAAGGTCACGACCGTAACACTTAGCACACACACCAAAGTCGTTGTCACAAGTGATAACTGAACGTACGCGTACTTCGTCCACTGAGTGCTCTTCTAAAAGGTCACACAGTTTTTCGTCAAGCATGATGTTACGCTCAACCAATACTTCATCAGTACCAGGCTTAACTACGTCTTCAGCAACAACACGACCTAATACACGCTCGCGAAGTGGCTCAACAACGTCACCACCTTCGATTAGCGGCTTCATTGTTAGACCGTCTAATGTGCCACAATCGTCATCATTGATAACCAAATCCTGCGCCACGTCTACTAGACGACGAGTTAGGTAACCCGAGTTCGCTGTCTTAAGTGCCGTATCGGCAAGACCCTTACGCGCACCGTGGGTTGAGATGAAGTACTGTAGTACGTTTAGACCTTCACGGAAGTTCGCCGTGATCGGTGTTTCGATGATTGAACCATCTGGACGTGCCATTAGACCACGCATACCAGCTAGCTGACGGATCTGAGCGGCACTACCACGAGCACCGGAGTCGGCCATCATAAACACTGAGTTAAATGATGCTTGCTCTTCTTCTTCACCTTGCGCGTTGATAACTGTGTCTTTTGACAAGTTTGCCATCATCTCACGTGATAAGTTTTCGTTCACGCGTGACCAGATATCGATAACTTTGTTGTATTTCTCACCTGCAGTTACAAGACCTGACTGGAACTGTTGGTTGATTTCATTTACTTCTGCTTCTGCATTTTCAATGATCTCGGCCTTAACTGGTGGAATAACCATGTCGTTAATACCGATAGAAACACCTGACTTCATCGCGTAGTGGAAACCGGTGTACATTACTTGGTCAGCGAACACAACTGTGTCTTTAAGACCTAGACGACGGTAACACTCATTTAGAAGTGCTGAAATTTGCTTTTTACCTAGTGCTTTGTTGATAAGCTCAAAAGGTAAGCCTTCAGGCAATACAAGTGACAAAATAGCACGACCAACCGTTGTATCAACGATTTCAGTTACGCTGCTTAATTCACCTGTTTCTTCATCTTTGCGTGATTCAGTAATACGTACTTTTACACGCGCATGAAGTTCAGCCATACCTGTACGGTACGCTTTTTCTGCTTCTTTTTGATCTTTAAATACAATACCTTCGCCTTTCGCATTGATGCGATCACGTGTCATGTAGTAAAGACCCAATACAACGTCCTGTGAAGGTACGATGATTGGCTCACCGTTCGCAGGAGACAGGATGTTGTTGGTAGACATCATCAATGCACGTGCTTCAAGCTGTGCTTCGATTGTCAACGGTACGTGTACCGCCATTTGGTCACCATCGAAGTCAGCGTTATACGCCGCACACACTAGTGGGTGCAGGTGGATCGCTTTACCTTCGATAAGTACCGGTTCAAACGCTTGGATACCAAGACGGTGAAGTGTTGGTGCACGGTTCAAAAGAACTGGGTGCTCACGAATTACTTCATCTAGTACGTCCCAAACCTCTGGTACTTCACGCTCAACCATCTTCTTCGCAGCTTTGATGGTTGTCGCCATACCACGGCGCTCTAATTTACCGTAGATAAATGGCTTGAATAGCTCAAGTGCCATCTTCTTAGGAAGACCACACTGGTGCAATTTAAGCGTAGGACCTACTGTGATTACAGAACGGCCTGAGTAGTCAACACGCTTACCTAGAAGGTTTTGACGGAAACGACCTTGCTTACCTTTAATCATGTCTGCAAGCGACTTAAGTGGACGCTTGTTAGAACCTGTGATCGCACGGCCACGACGACCGTTATCAAGTAGCGCATCAACCGCTTCTTGTAACATACGTTTTTCGTTACGTACGATAATATCTGGTGCAGCTAAGTCTAAAAGACGCTTCAAACGGTTGTTACGGTTAATAACACGACGATATAAATCGTTCAGATCAGACGTCGCAAAACGACCACCGTCTAGTGGTACTAGCGGACGTAAATCTGGTGGCAGAACCGGAAGCACGCTCATGATCATCCACTCAGGATTGTTACCTGATTGGTGGAAAGATTCCATTAGCTTCAGACGCTTAGTGATCTTCTTACGCTTAGTCTCAGAGTTAATTGTTGGTAACTCTTCACGCATTTCTGCAATTAATTGACCAAGGTCTAATTCACGTAGCAAATCAAGTACAGCTTCTGCACCCATCTTCGCTTCGAATTCATCACCGTGCTCTTCAAGTGCATCAAGGTACTCTTCTTCACCTAATAGCTGACCACGCTCAAGCGTTGTCATGCCAGGTTCAGTTACAACGAATGATTCGAAGTAAAGTACACGTTCAATATCACGTAACGTCATATCAAGCATTAAGCCGATACGCGATGGTAATGATTTTAAGAACCAAATGTGAGCAACTGGGCTCGCAAGTTCAATGTGACCCATACGGTCACGACGCACTTTAGTTAGCGTTACTTCAACGCCGCATTTTTCACAGATCACACCACGGTGTTTTAAGCGCTTATATTTACCACATAAACACTCATAATCTTTCACTGGGCCGAAAATACGGGCACAGAATAAGCCGTCACGCTCAGGCTTGAAAGTACGGTAGTTGATTGTCTCAGGTTTCTTTACCTCACCGTAAGACCATGAACGCACCATGTCTGGTGAAGCAAGACCAATGCGAATTGCATCAAATTCTTCGGTCTTATTTTGTTGCTTCAGAAACTTAAGTAAGTCTTTCACCTTAGCTCTCCTGTCGGAGGTTAATCTTGAGGGCAAGCGCTGCTCACCCCTTCATTCTTTCAGTCCGGCTACCCACTGGGAGGGTAACTGCCGCAACTTATGCAGCTGCGGCGGTCGGATTAATTTTCTTCCAACTCGATGTTGATACCCAGTGAGCGGATCTCTTTGAGCAATACGTTGAATGACTCAGGCATACCCGGTTCCATCTTGTGGTTACCGTCAACGATGTTCTTATACATCTTGGTACGACCGTTTACGTCATCCGACTTAACTGTCAACATTTCCTGTAGAGTATAGGCAGCACCGTATGCTTCTAATGCCCATACCTCCATCTCACCGAAACGCTGTCCACCGAACTGCGCTTTACCACCCAGCGGCTGCTGAGTAACTAAGCTGTAAGAACCTGTTGAACGTGCGTGCATCTTGTCATCAACCAAGTGGTTAAGTTTCAGCATGTACATGTAACCAACAGTTACTTGACGTTCGAATGCATCACCAGTACGACCATCATAAAGCGTTACCTGACCGCTTCTTGGATATCCACCAAGTTCAAGCATGTCTTTGATTTCAGCTTCACGTGCACCATCAAATGCTGGTGTTGCGATTGGTAGACCACCTTTAAGGTTTTCAGCCAAGCGACGTACTTCGTCATCAGAGAAGCTAGCAATATCGACTTTTTGACGACAATCGCCAATTTCGTATGCTTTTTTGATGAACTCGCGCAATTCATGAATTTCGCGTTGCTCTTTCATCATCTCTTCAAGACGTTCACCGATACCGCGTGCAGCAAGACCCATGTGAGTTTCTAGGATCTGACCGATGTTCATACGCGATGGTACACCTAGTGGGTTCAATACGATGTCTACAGTACGACCTTTTTCATCATATGGCATGTCTTCAACAGGCACGATTGTAGAGATTACACCCTTGTTACCGTGACGACCCGCCATCTTATCACCAGGCTGGATACGACGTTTAACCGCTAGGTAAACTTTAACAATCTTCAATACGCCCGGCGCTAAGTCATCACCTTGCGTGATCTTGCGACGTTTGTTTTCGAATTTCTTGTCGTATTCAGCTTTTAGCTCATCGTACTGAGCAGCAAGTTGCTCAAGCTCAGATTGCTGCTCTTCATCAGCAAGGCTTTGTGTAAGCAACTTGTCAGCTGATAGACCTGCAATGCGGCTTTCTTCGAAGCCAGCTTTAGCAAGTAAGTTACGTGCACGTGATAACACGCCTTCTTCAAGGATCTTGAATTCTTCGTTGAAGTCTTTTTTCGCTTCACGAAGTTGCATGTCTTCAACTTCAAGGGCACGCTTATCTTTTTCTACACCGTCACGAGTAAATACTTGTACGTCGATAACAGTACCAGATACTGAGTTTGGTACACGTAGTGAACTGTCTTTTACGTCAGATGCTTTTTCACCGAAGATTGCACGTAGTAGCTTTTCTTCTGGAGTCAGTTGCGTTTCACCTTTAGGTGTTACTTTACCTACTAGGATGTCGCCGCCTTTCACTTCAGCACCGATGTACACAACACCAGATTCATCTAATTTACCAAGTGCAGATTCACCAACATTTGGAATATCCGCTGTGATCTCTTCAGGACCTAACTTAGTGTCACGCGCGATACACTGTAGCTCTTGGATGTGGATAGTCGTTAGACGATCTTCTTCAACAACGCGCTCAGATAGCAAGATCGAGTCTTCGAAGTTGTAACCATTCCAAGGCATGAACGCCACACGTAAGTTTTGACCAAGTGCCAGATCACCTAAATCTGTAGATGGACCATCAGCAAGTACGTCACCACGAACAACCGGCTCACCAACCATACAAGTTGGTTTTTGGTTGATACAAGTGTTTTGGTTTGAACGTGTGTACTTAGTTAAGTTGTAAATGTCGATACCCGCTTCACCAGGGATACGCTCATCTTCATTTACGTTAACTACGATACGGCTTGCATCAGCATACTTAACTACACCGCCACGCTTAGCGACGATAGTTACGCCCGAATCTTTTGCAAGCGTTAGCTCAATACCAGTACCTACTAGCGGCTTGTCTGCTTTTAACGTCGGAACTGCTTGACGTTGCATGTTTGATCCCATCAATGCACGGTTAGCATCATCGTGCTCTAGGAATGGAATAAGTGCCGCTGCCACAGAGATAACCTGCTGTGGAGATACGTCCATATATTGGATGTCAGAACGACCCATAAATGTCGATTCACCTTTGTGACGACACGGGATCTGCTCATCAATAAATTCGTTATTTTCGTCTAAGTTTGTGTTTGCCTGTGCAATTACAAACTGACCTTCTTCGATAGCTGATAGGTAATCAACTTCGTCAGTTACAACACCATCAATCACCTTACGGTATGGAGTTTCTAAGAAACCATAATCGTTGGTACGTGCGTACGTTGATAACGAGTTGATAAGACCGATGTTTGGACCTTCAGGCGTTTCGATTGGACATACGCGACCATAGTGCGTTACGTGTACGTCACGTACTTCGAAGCCTGCACGCTCACGCGTTAGACCACCCGGACCTAATGCAGAAATACGACGTTTGTGTGTCACTTCTGATAACGGGTTGTTTTGGTCCATGAATTGAGAAAGCTGTGAAGAACCAAAGAATTCTTTAACGGCTGCTGAAATAGGCTTCGCATTAATAAGGTCTTGTGGCATTACTGCATCAAGATCACCTAAGCTCAAGCGCTCACGAACAGCACGTTCAACACGTACTAAACCTACGCGGAATTGGTTCTCAGCCATTTCACCTACTGAACGAATACGACGGTTACCTAAGTGGTCGATATCGTCCACTTCGCCTTTACCGTTACGGATATCGATCAATACGCGCATAACAGACACGATGTCTTCTTTGCTTAACGTACCTGGGCCTGTATCTGTGTCATAACCTACGCGGCTATTGAACTTCATACGACCAACCGTTGATAAGTCATAACGCTCATCAGAGAAGAACAGGTTGTCGAACAACGCTTCTGCAGCTTCTTTTGTTGGTGGCTCACCAGGGCGCATCATGCGGTAGATTTCTACCAATGCTTCAAGGCGGTTGCTAGTCGAGTCGATACGTAACGTATCTGACATGTATGCACCACTGTCTACATCGTTGATGTAAAGTGTTGCAATCTTAGTGTGACCAGCCTTTACAAGTTCAGCCATTAGCTCTAGCGATAATTCATCGTTTGCATTGGCGATCACTTCGCCAGTTGTCTCATCGATGTAATCTTGCGCTACAACACGACCAATAATGTACTCGTGCGGAACTTCTAATTGATTAATTTCTTTCTTTTCTAGCGTTTTGATGTGACGCGCTGTAATACGGCGGCCAGATTCAACCACTATTTCGCCATCGCTGTCTGTAATATCAAACGCAGCAGTCTCACCACGTAGACGTGATGGCACTAGCTCCATCAAGACTTTGCCATTTGCAACTTCGAACGTTGTTGTTTCGAAGAACAAACTTAAGATCTCTTGTGCAGAGAACTCAAGTGCACGCAGAATGATTGATGCAGGTAACTTACGACGACGGTCGATACGAACGTAAAGGTTATCTTTTACGTCGAATTCAAAGTCTAACCATGAACCACGGTAAGGAATAACGCGTGCGTTATAAAGCACTTTACCAGAAGAGTGCGACTTACCACGGTCGTTATCAAAGAATACACCAGGTGAACGGTGTAGCTGAGAAACGATAACACGCTCTGTGCCGTTGATAACAAAAGTACCGGTGTCAGTCATGAGCGGGATCTCGCCCATGTAAACTTCTTGCTCTTTAATGTCTTTAACTGTGCCTGGTGCGTCTTTATCCATTAGCACAAGACGTAATTTAACGCGAAGTGGAGCAGAATAAGTCACACCGCGAATTTGACATTCTTTTACATCGAATACTGGCTCACCAATACGATAACTCACGTATTGTAGCTCAGAATTGCCCGAGTAGCTTTTGATCGGAAACACAGAACGGAAAGCAGCTTCCAAACCGTGGTCGCCATCAGCGTCCGGATTCAAGAACTTTTTGAACGATTCTAACTGCGTCGACAGTAAGAAAGGTATGTCCAAAACTTGTGGACGTTTACCAAAATCCTTACGGATACGTTTCTTTTCAGAATAAGAGTAAGCCATGGGGTTCCTCAGCTTGCTGATCTTTGACCCAACCTGTTCTTGTAAGAACAGACTTAACTGGCATTCAAGCCATGATAACAACATCTAATTGTTGTACTAAATGTCATTGATATTAGCAAAAACATGTAAGTTATTGAAAATACCAGTGAAATTTAGAATTTTATTGCGCGATAGAAAGCCATCTCGCTATAGCGCAAAAGGGCCGGTGATTAAATAATCACCAGCCCTTGCCTGATTGCTCAGGCAGCGAACCTAGCAGGAGCTAGATTACTTGATCTCAACTTCAGCACCAGCTTCTTCAAGATCTTTCTTAAGTGCTTCAGCTTCTTCCTTAGATACACCTTCTTTGATTGGTGCAGGAGCAGACTCAACTAGAGCTTTAGCTTCTTTAAGGCCTAGACCTGTAGCGCCACGTACCGCTTTGATTGCAGCAACTTTGTTACCGCCAGCAGCAGCTAGGATTACGTCGAACTCAGTCTTCTCTTCAGCAGCTTCAGCAGGACCAGCAGCAACAACAGCAGCAGCTGCAGTTACACCGAATTTTTCTTCCATTGCTTCTACTAGTTCAACAACTTCCATTACTGACATTTCAGCAATAGCGTCAAGGATTTGGTCTTTAGTTACAGACATTTCAAATTTCCTAATGATTTACGAACCCATGTGGTTCAAAAAATTTATTAAAGAAAGGAGCGGGGCTTAAATTAAGCAGCTTGCTCAGCTTTCTGTACACGTACCGCTTCAATTGTTTTACACAATTTGCCAGCAGACGCTTCTTTCATAGCGCTCATTAAGCGTGCAACAGCTTCGTCGTAAGTAGGTAGCTTAGCAAGCATATCTACGTCTACAACTTTACCTTCGAATGCAGCAGTTTTAAGCTCAAATGCTTCGTTCTTTTTCGCGAAATCTGAGAAGATACGCGCAGCAGCACCAGGGTGCTCTGAAGAGAAAGCGATAAGGCTTGGACCAACTAGTGATTCGTTAAGGCATTCGTAATCAGTGCCTTCAACAGCACGTTTAGCTAGGGTGTTACGAACAACTTTCATCCATACACCAGCTTCACGAGCTTCTTTACGAAGAGCAGTGATTGCACCTACTGTTACACCACGAGAATCAGCAACAACTGCTGAAAGAGCACCTTTGGCAGCTTCGTTGACTTCAGCAACAATTGCTTTTTTGTCTTGAAGATTTAAAGCCATGGGTGTTACTCCTGGTTTATAGAAAAACACATATATGTTTTTCAGTTCTACTCTACCCTGCTAATAATCTCAGCAGAGATGCTTTTTACGGCGAGAGCCAGAAGATTAGGAAAAATCTAGCTGGGATTCACACCGTCTACGTAGGACGATTAAGGCCGAAACCACCTACGGTCTTGGACGGAAGCGCAATTTATCGCGTTACTTAAAAAGTGTTGCGAAATTATACGCTTCAACCCGAATTCTTTCTTTGTTGAACTTTTTCGTATGAAATTATCAACAAAATGGCGCAAGATTATAGTTCAAAAATTACGCCATGTAAATGCTATTCTCTAAAATTATACTTGCGTATTTAGAGTAGCTTGGTCAACAGCAACACCTGCGCCCATAGTTGTTGAGATGCTTACTTTCTTCAAGTAAGTACCTTTTGCTTGAGAAGGCTTAGCTTTCTTAAGTGCAACAAGTAGAGACTCAAGGTTTTGTTGTAACTGTTCAGCAGTGAAGTCCACTTTACCGATAGTAGTGTGGATGATGCCGTTTTTGTCGTTACGGTAACGAACCTGACCAGCTTTAGCATTTTTAACTGCTTCTGCAACGTTAGGCGTTACAGTACCAGTTTTAGGGTTAGGCATAAGACCACGTGGACCTAGGATTTGACCTAGTTGACCAACAACGCGCATTGCATCAGGAGAAGCAACAACAACGTCAAAGTTCATTTCGCCTTTCTTAACTTGCTCAGCAAGGTCTTCCATACCAACTAAATCAGCACCAGCTTCTTTAGCAGCATCAGCGTTAGCACCTTGAGTGAACACAGCTACGCGAACTTCGCGACCAGTACCGTGTGGTAGTACAGTTGCACCACGAACGTTTTGGTCTGATTTACGTGCATCGATACCAAGGTTAACAGCAACGTCAACACTTTCAACGAACTTAGCTGTTGCTAATTCTTTAAGCAAAGCAACTGCTTCATTGATTTCGTAATCTTTAGTAACATCCACTTTTTCGCGGATAGTACGCATACGTTTAGTAAGTTTAGCCATTTCTATTAACCCTCTACGTTCAAGCCCATTGCACGTGCAGAACCTGCGATCGTGCGAACTGCAGCTTCCATATCAGCTGCTGTTAAATCTGGACGTTTAGTCTCAACGATCTCTTCAAGTTGAGCACGTGTAACAGTACCCACTTTTTCAGTGTTTGGACGGCCAGAACCAGACTTGATGCCTGCAGCTTTCTTAAGAAGGTAAGAAGCAGGAGGAGTCTTCATGTCGAACGTGAAAGAACGATCATTGTATACAGAAATAACAACAGGAACCGGTGCGCCTTTTTCGATAGATTCTGTACGTGCGTTGAACGCTTTACAGAATTCCATGATGTTTACACCGTGTTGACCTAGTGCAGGACCTACTGGAGGACTAGGGTTAGCCATACCAGCAGCAACTTGTAGCTTGATTAGAGCTTCAACTTTTTTAGCCATGATAATACCTCATTAGGTGGGTCTTAGCCTTGTGCGCGCGAGGACGCGTACTCAGACGGCTTCCCAATTAATAAAAAACTTTTTGATTTTGCAAAGACTTAAATCTTTAGCATACAAAAAGGCCGCTGATTATAAGTTAACCAGCGGCCTTTTTCAATACTTCTTAAAAGAATTACTTATCTTTCTCTACTTGGCCGAATTCTAAGTCTACAGGTGTAGAACGACCAAAGATCAATACAGATACTTTTAAGCGGCTCTTTTCATAGTCCACTTCTTCAACCACACCACTGAAGTCTGCAAATGGACCGTCAGTAACACGAACCACCTCACCCACTTCAAATAGAGTCGCAGGCTTAGGTGCTTCCGCATTTTCTTGTAAGCGGTTAAGAATACGATCAGCTTCTTTTTTGCTGATAGGTGCAGGGCGGTCTGATGTTCCACCTATGAAGCCCATTACACGCGGCGTGCTGTTCACTAAGTGCCAGCTCGCATCATTCATATCCATTTCTACCAGTACATAGCCTGGGAAAAATTTACGCTCAGATTTGCGCTTTTGGCCGGCTCTCATTTCAACTACTTCTTCAGTAGGAACAAGCACTTCACCGAAGCTGTCTTCTAAGCCTTCAATTTTAATGTGCTCAATGATAGTTTGAGCAACGCGCTTTTCAAAACCTGAAAACGCTTGAATTACGTACCAACGTAATTTCTTTTCTTTGTTCTCATCCGACATGGGATCAGATCTCCAATCCAGTTAAAAAGCCAACAACTCTAAATAAAATGCCGTCTAGACCCCAAAGGATCAACGCCATTACTACTGTCGCTGCCATTACGATAAACGTAGTGTGAGTTGTTTCTTGACGCGTTGGCCAAACAACTTTACGTACCTCGATGCGAGACTCTTTTGCAAAGGCAATAAAAGTACGCCCCTTTTCAGTCGTCGCTGCAACACCCAATGCAGCTGCGACCGCTGCAACCACACCCACGGCACGTACCAGAACAGACATATCTGCATAAAGATAGTTGCCAACTACCGCACCCGTAAGTAGCGTGATTGCAATTAGCCATTTTACCATGTCCATCGAGCTAGACGGGTTTTCAACATTAGTGCTCATAATTTATTTACCTTAAATACAGACACAACAACCCTGCATATAACAGGGTTAATCCATTAAATCCAAATTTAGAAATAAGCGCTTAGGAGTTCAAACACACATTTTTAGATTTGGACTAGCTCTGAATTGGCAGGGGCGGCAGGACTCGAACCCGCAACCATCGGTTTTGGAGACCGCTGTTCTACCAATTGGAACTACGCCCCTGCAAAGTGGATGCCCATTATACTGACGAACAATTTGAAAACAAGAGTAAAAGATGTGCAAACATAAAAATCCTGCAGCAAAATCCTCGTCTTCCTTTATAAATGGGGTATTTCTCGCGCTATTCAAGTATCTAGGCGGATAAGATCGGGATTATAAAAGTCTGTTAATAGCCAAATTTGCTCAAATGCATGATTGCTAGGATAGTCAAGATGACCAACTATGGCTGTAAAATCGGCGTGGTGCCACAAAGTGCTGGCGTTACGTATGAGCAGCCAAGTTCGGTTTGAGTGGTAACGCTTGAAGGCTTTTTGGTTGAGCAGCCGACCTAAGGCAAATTTCAATCGTTGTTCACTAGGCGCTTGCGCCATAGCTGCAAGCTCTCTTTGTGTTTCCAGTGACAAAGGCCTGCCTAATACGGCCATGGCCTCTTTTTCACTGGCATACAAATGCGCGACTTCAATATCAAGGCGCTCATCTCCTTGATAACAGCTCACATCAGGCTTGCTTGGTTCATTATGCCAAATGTGTCGCATCGGTATGCCATATTGCTGCTCATAACAGCGTAAGAATAGCTTGGCCGCATCGTGTTCGAGCTGTAGTTTTTCTAAATCACTTTCTCTGGGCACTGATTGTTTCATACACATCCGCTAGCAAGCTCGACGCACCAAAACGAAAATGTGTCGCACTGAGCCAATTGCTTCCCATGATTTGTTCGGTTAAGCGCAAATACTCCGCAGCTTGGGCCACCGTTTTCACACCGCCAGCCGCTTTGAAGCCCACGTCTTTACCTGAAGCATTAATACATTCCAGCATCACTTTTGTTGCTTCTAACGTCGCATTAACCATTACTTTTCCAGTACTTGTTTTTAAAAAATCAGCACCTGCAAGTATTGCCACGTCACTGGCTTGTTGGATTAACGCCTCAGTTTGTAGTACACCACTCTCAATGATGACCTTGAGCTTCGCCTTACCTCTACATAGTGCTTTGCTGGAATGCACATATTGCCATGGCGTATCGGGATCACCTGCGATTAACTGTTGATATGGCAATACCAAGTCAATTTCATCCGCGCCATCAGCAAGTGCTTGCTCGGTTTGTGCCAATACCGCCGCTAGAGGTTGCTTTCCATCAGCGAAATTAGTGACCGTTGCCACTTTAATTTGCTCAAGTCCACGCTCTTTTAAGCGCCTCTTTGCTAGCGCAACAAACTGCGGGTAAACACATACCGCCGCTGGCAAACCTAGCTCAGGATTAATGCTGTCAATTAGCTGCGCTATTGCTTTATCGTCATCATTATCATTCAATGATGTCAGGTCCATCAAATTCAGTGCTAATTCAGCATCTTCGTACAATGCCATTATTACGATTCCATTTATATCAATTTCTTGGCTTAGTTAAAATCATCCAGCCCCAATGCCACAGGACATATGTCCGCACCAGATGCAACTTCAGTGCTATGACAACTTATATCTCATAACCAAACACTATAACGAGTGTGACACACAACTTAACATCTCGCAAAGTACTGTAAATAAAGCCTTAAGCCATTTCGCAAGTCGATATATAACTTTTGGTTATATAAACTAGGTTTTAATTATTTTTTCCTCGACAATGCACATTATATTCTGCTCTCCTGTTCGCTACAGCTAAGGTTAGCTAGCGCGTTGTTTTTGTGTTTTTTGGAGCATACAGTGCAGTATTTACCTATTTTCACCAAACTTGATAACAAACCGGTTCTCGTCGTCGGTGGCGGTGATGTTGCGCTTAGAAAATGCCGCGCCTTTATCAAAGCACGCGCTAAAGTGACTGTCGTTGCCCCTGAATTTTGCGACGAACTTCGTGAACATGCACGACAAGATCACGTTATTCTCACTGAGGACTATTTCAATGAGACTCACTTAAATGAACAAATGCTCGTGATCGCAGCAACGGATAGCGACGAAGTTAACAAGCAAGTATTTGAATTGGCGAACGCACGTCATATTTTTGTCAATGTGGTAGATGACCAACCAAGATGTACATTTATATTCCCGTCTATTGTAGATAGAGATCCCATTACCATTGCAATCTCTAGCGCGGGTACAGCCCCAGTATTAGCAAGACGCCTACGCGAAAAGCTTGAAACACTCATTCCACAACATATTGGTCCACTCGCCAAATTAGTAGGCAACTTCAGAGAGCACGTTAAGGCGCGTTTTAAGCATTTTGCAGATCGCAGACAATTTTGGGAAGGCGTGTTCGACTCAAGCGTAGTGAGCAAGGTGCAAGCTGGTGATACGCAAGGTGCTACCGAGCAGCTACACGAGATGTTAGATGCCAAACCTGAACCACAAGGCGAAGTCTATATCGTAGGTGCAGGTCCAGGCGACCCTGAATTACTCACCCTAAAAGCGTTACAGTTAATGCAACAAGCTGATGTGGTGGTATACGATTACCTCGTTTCCGATGAGATCATGGAGTTAGTGCGCCGCGATGCTGATTTAATCTGTGTTGGCAAGCGTTTAGGCAATCACAGTGTAAAACAAGAAGATACTAACAAAATGCTGGTTGATTTGGCCAAGCAAGGTAAAAAAGTATGCCGCATTAAAGGGGGCGACCCCTTCATTTACGGCCGTGGTGGTGAAGAAGTACAAGTGCTGGCTGCAAACCAAGTGCATTATCAGATAGTGCCTGGGATCACAGCAGCAGCAGGCTGTAGTGCCTATGCAGGTATACCGCTGACACACCGCGACCATGCTCAGGCAATCCAGTTTGTAACAGGGCATTGTAAAAAAGACGGACAAGAGCTTGATTGGCCTTCATTAGCCAAGCCAAATCAAACGTTAGCTATCTATATGGGCGTAATTAAATCACCGCATATTCAAGCACAATTGCTGAAGTATGGTCGCGCAGCGGATACACCTGTGGCTATCATCGAAAATGGCACCCGAAAAGAGCAGCGAGTTGTCAGAACGCAGCTTGATCAGTTAGCCGAGCAGATAGAAGCGCAACAGATTGTATCGCCCGCGTTACTCATTATTGGTGAAGTTGCCGCGCTCCATGAGCAACTTGCGTGGTTTGGACAAACCACGCAAGTGAGCAGCTTCGCTCAGCCACTCACCGATGTGGCTTAACAGGTTTTATGTAATTTTAATATTTGATGTAGGACGACTACCATGGCTTTAACACACCTTCAGCAACTTGAGGCTGAGAGTATAAAGATTATTCGCGAAGTCGCCGCAGAGTTTGAAAATCCAGTAATGCTTTACTCTATTGGTAAAGACTCTTCGGTACTTCTGCACTTAGCGCGTAAAGCGTTTTATCCGGCGAAGATCCCGTTTCCACTTCTGCATGTGGACACCGACTGGAAATTCCGTGAGATGATTGAGTTTCGCGACCGCGTAGCAAAAGAGTATGGTTTTGAGCTACTGGTGCATAAGAATCCAGAAGGTATTGCAATGGGCATTGGGCCATTCACACATGGCTCAGCGAAACATACTGATGTGATGAAAACTCAAGGCTTAAAACAAGCGCTTGATAAATACGGTTTTGATGCCGCATTTGGTGGCGCGCGCCGTGATGAAGAGAAATCTCGTGCAAAAGAGCGTGTTTATTCATTCCGTGATAAATATCACCGCTGGGACCCAAAAAATCAGCGTCCGGAGCTTTGGAATACCTACAACAGCCAAGTTAACCCTGGGGAAAGCATTCGCGTATTCCCTCTGTCAAACTGGACTGAGCTGGATATTTGGCAATATATCTATCAAGAGAATATTGAAATGGTGCCATTATATCTTGCTAAAGAGCGCCCAGTGGTTGAGCGCGATGGTACGTTGATCATGGTTGACGATGAGCGTATGCCATTAGAAGAAGGTGAAGTGCCACAAATGAAATCGGTGCGTTTCCGCACGCTTGGCTGCTATCCACTCACTGGTGCAGTTGAGTCAACGGCTAGCACACTAACTGAAATTATCGAAGAAATGTTGTTATCAACGTCATCAGAACGTGAAGGACGAGTGATTGACCATGACTCAGCAGGGTCAATGGAGAAGAAAAAACGTGAGGGGTACTTCTAATGTCTACAGCCAACGAAGTTAGAGAGTTAGGTATTGATGCCTACCTTGCTCGCCAGCAAGATAAAAGCCTATTACGCATGATGACCTGTGGTAGTGTAGATGATGGTAAATCAACGCTTATCGGCCGTTTACTGCACGACAGCCATCAAATTTATGAAGATCAGTTAGCTGCTCTACACAAAGACAATGAAAAAGTAGGTAATGCCGGTGAGGAACTAGATTTGGCGTTATTGGTTGACGGTCTGCAAGCTGAGCGCGAGCAGGGGATCACCATTGACGTAGCATATCGCTACTTTTCAACGGCAAAACGCAAATTCATTATCGCCGACACACCAGGACACGAGCAGTACACACGTAACATGGTAACCGGTGCATCAACAAGTGATTTGGCCATTATTTTGGTTGACGCTCGTTATGGTGTGCAAATTCAAACTAAGCGCCACAGCTTTATTTGTGACTCGTTAGGCATTAAGCAATTTGTTGTTGCTATCAATAAAATGGATATCTGTGACTTTGATGAAGCGGTATTTAATCGTATCAAAGAACAGTATCTAGAATTTGCAAAACAATTGAACGTCACAAACATCAAGTTTGTGCCGATGTCAGCACTAAAAGGCGACAATGTCGTAACGCGTTCTGAAAACACGCCTTATTACACAGATAAACCCTTGCTTGAGTTACTGGAAGATTCGCCTGCGGCAGCGGCAAACACCGAGTTTGAAGCACGTTTCCCTGTGCAATATGTAGTGCGTCCAAACCTAGATTTTCGAGGTTTCCAAGGCACACTGACTTCGGGTGCCTTAACAGTAGGCCAAGCAGTTAAAGTACTGCCATCAGGTAAACAATCAAGCATCAAAGAACTGGTGACGTTTGATGGGAACCTAGAGCAAGTAGAAACAGGGCAAGCGTTTACGATGACACTGAATGACGAAGTGGATGTAAGCCGAGGCGATGTGATTGTTCCTGTAGACTCGAGCGCACAAGTCACGAATTTAATTCAAGCTAAACTGGTATGGATGCATGAAGCGCCATTGGTTATTGGTAAAAGCTATAACTTTAAGTTAGGTAGCAAAAATACCTCTGCAATTGTTAAGCACATTGACCATACCATTGACGTTAATACGCTTGAACATGGCCAAGCCGATTCGTTGCAACTTAACGAAATCGCGATTGTCACACTCGAGCTCACTGAAAGCATTTTGGCTGACGTTTACCGCAACAACCGTGAGACAGGCTCATTTATTTTAATTGATCGCCTTAGCAACCTGACTGTGGGTGCAGGGATGGTCGAAGCGTTAATGTCGGCACAAGCAACAACAGCAACTCAATTTAGCGAGTTTGAAGTTGAACTGAATGCGCTGGTTCGCAAGCACTTCCCACACTGGCAAGCGCTTGATATCAGCAAGCTTAAGTAACATTAATCGCCTGTTATTAGGAGCATTTTTGCATGTATGAGCAGTTAATTTTAACAGGCATTATGTTAGCTCTTGTTGGGTGCCTCTTCGGCACCCGCTTAAAACCCGCTTGGTTGTTTGTAGGTGCGATTAGCGCCAGCTACCTTGCCGGTTTAATTGAACTTGAAGGCATGTTAGTTAACTATGCCAATCCTTCTCTAATCACTTTAGTTTTGTTGGTGCTGGTATCAATTGCCATAGAAAAAACGACATTAGTACAAACCTTGGCGCAATCACTGGCAAAAGGCAGCTTATCTAAGTCCGTGATGAAATTGGGGCTATCCACCGCGTTCTTATCATCGTTCACTAACAATACAGCGGTTGTCGCTTCTTTGATCTCAGCGATAAAAGAAAGTCCGACTCATTCACCATCTAAATTACTATTACCACTGTCGTATACTGCCATTTTAGGCGGAACTCTGACGCTTATCGGCACTTCGACGAATTTGATAGTCAACGGCTTTGCCGTCGAGGCAGGCATGCAGCCGCTCGGCTTTTTTGACTTCACCCTTGTCGGCTTAGGCGCGTTAGTCGTTGGTTTACTGACCATTATGGTATTCCTAAAATACTTACCCGATAATGGCAAAAATGACCAAGAGGTCGTGCCCTTTTATCTTGAAGGTAAAGTGCAACCCGGCTCAAAGTTAATTGGTCGAACGGTAGAAGAGAATGGCCTACGTGATTTAAAAGATCTATTCCTTGCTGAGATCATTCATGGTGAGCGGCGCATTTGTGCGGTTACGCCACAACAGGTTATCCAACAAGGCGATGTGCTTCTGTTTGTGGGTGATATTAAATCCGTGCCACTTTTATCACGCTTTGATGGCTTAAAAATAGTACACGACAAACACGAGAAAGATGTAGAGCACCTCGTCGAAGTCGTTATGAGCCAATCGTCAAAGTACATAGGTAAAACTGTAAAAGAGGTGCGTTTTCGTGAACAATTTCATGCCGCGGTCATTGCCATTCGTCGTGGTCATGACAGATTGCAAGGCGGCCTTGGGCAAATTAGGCTGCAAGCAGGTGACTCTCTGATCTTGGCTCCTGGTAGCCAGTTTTACGAATTGCCGGACCTCAAGCGGGAGTTTGTTTATATTTCAGGGCTTGATTTACAAGCTCACCTTAAGCCGCAACAATCTAATCTAGTGTTGGCTGCATTTAGCAGTGTGTTGGTACTGAGTATATTTGACCTATTCCCACTCGTTAAAGGGCTCATGGTATTACTCCTCGGGTTATTTTTGACTGGTACGGTCAAGCTTAACGAGCTTAAAAGACGCTTCCCGCTTGAACTGCTAGCCATCGTCGGAAGTGCCATTGGCTTAGCTAAATTAATGATAGATACGGGTTTGGCTGGGCAAATATCCAATGCGCTATTTTATGTTTTAGGAGACTTCGGTCCTTATGGCGCCTTTATTGCTATTTTTGTGATGACCGTGGTGTTTACTGAGTTAATTACTAACAATGCAGCAGCAGCACTGTCTTTCCCTGTGGCCTATGCATTAGCCATTGGCTTCAGCGTCAATCCCCTCCCCTTTATCATGGCGGTTGCATTTGGCGCATCGGCTAGCTTTATTTCACCTTTTGGTTATCAAACTAATTTAATGGTGTATAGCGCAGGCAATTACCGTATCAAAGATTATGTGACCATGGGATTACCCCTGTCGATAATCTATTCAATTACCGTTTTAACTTTAATTCCTTTGGTTTTTCCATTTTAGTAGGCACCGAGTATGGACGAAAATATCGTATGGCATAACTATGCCGTTGACAAAAACCAGCGCAGCGAACAAAAACGTCATAAGCCTTGTGTGCTATGGTTTACCGGATACTCTGGTTCGGGAAAAAGTACCGTTGCAGGCGCACTAGAAAGTGCTTTACATCAACAGGGTGTGCACACCTACTTACTTGATGGTGATAACGTCCGCCACGGCCTGTGCAAAGACCTAGGGTTCAGCGATGAAGATCGAATAGAAAATATCCGTCGTGTCGGTGAGCTCAGCAAACTGATGGCGGATGCAGGTTTAGTGGTGCTCACAGCCTTTATTTCCCCCTTTCGAGCAGAACGTGATATGGTACGTTCGCTACTGGACGAAGGCGAATTTATAGAAGTCTTTTTAGATACCCCATTAGATGTGTGTGAACAACGCGACCCTAAAGGCCTTTATAAAAAAGCCCGAGCGGGTGAAATCAAACACTTTACGGGCATCGACTCAGCATACCAGGTGCCGAATAACCCGGAAGTTATTCTGGATACCAGCAAAAACTCGCTCGACCAATCTGTTGCACAGTTAGTAGCATACCTAAAAGACAATAACATCATAGGATAAGCCATGAACCAAACAGATCTGCTTGAAGAGATCCTACTATTGGCACGAAAGGCCGGCGACGCCATTATGCCCATTTATGCCAAGGACTTTAATGTGGAATACAAGGCCGATGAGAGCCCTGTAACCGACGCCGATTACGCAGCCCATAGAGTGATCGTAGCAGGTCTAAAAGCTTTGACACCCGAGCTACCAATTCTTAGCGAAGAAAACGCTGATATTGACTGGCCAACAAGACAAACCTGGCAACAATACTGGCTCGTTGACCCAATTGATGGCACCAAAGAATTTATCAAGAAAAATGGCGAATTCACTGTTAATATCGCGTTGATCAAAAACGGCAAGCCTATATTGGGTGTGGTCCATGCGCCAGCATTAAACGTCAGTTACCTTGCCGCTGAAGCGATCGGTGCATTTAGAGAGTGTGGCGAAGCACGGATTGAACTAAAAGTGACAGAAAAAGCCAACAAAGGCAAAATTAACGTGGTGGGTTCACGCTCTCACCCATCCCCCGACTTAGCAGCCTACCTTGAACAGTTTGATGAAGTGGAAATGGTGCCAAAAGGCAGCTCATTAAAGCTGTGCTTAGTGGCAGAGGGCCAAGCTGATATTTATCCCCGTTTAGGGCCAACAAGTGAATGGGACACAGGGGCGGGTCACGCCGTAGCAAACATTGCAGGCGCAAAGGTCACTCAAATCGACGGTAGCCCCTTACTGTATAACCAAAAAGAGAGCTACCTAAACCCGTACTTTGTTGTGTCAAGGCTTATCAGCGAATAACAGTAAAAAGGTCGGCTTCGCCGACCTTTTTACTATCCGAAATATGCAAAAATTAAACGCCATAGAGTGTTTGCATTGCTTTATAATCAATGCCGAATTGGCGTTCAAACCAGCTATTTACATAGCTATCTGAAGGGGCAACCTTCGCACAGCGTAAAACGTTTTCAGCATCGGCCTCTGCGTATTGATTGTGACAATACTGATTAAGCCATAACTGCTTAAGTTGCTCATCAAAATTAAATGTGAGGTGTGACAAGTAACTCGACATGGTTTTACTTTGATCCAAAAACTGCGCCACCTGTGGCTTTAGTTCAGCTTCTTCAAAATTAGCACTGTGACTGGTCGTTTGATTGCTTTGGCTATCCATATATTGGTTAGATAGTAACATGCTAGCTAATTGACCTTGATAGCTTAAGCGTACCGAGTAACTTTCACGATAATCAATTACGGGGTATATATAAACACGCTCCACCTCTACTGCAACTTGCTCGCTTTTATCATTTGGATCAGGTCGATATTCTTCTACGAGATAGCGTTTTTCTTGCTGCTTATGAATGCTGTCACGTTTGTAGTCAACATCTGCGAGCATATTCAGTGTCAACGTATTCGCACCTTTTGGAGAGTACCAGAGGCTACGTTGGAAACGGTCTTTCAACTGACTTATTGTGCCGTCGATGAGCTGTTGGTGCGCACGTCTGTCTGGCGTATTGAGTTGCAACTGCTTATTAAAAACCACCCTGCGAAAACGGCTTTCATCATAGTTATCGACTTTTAGCTTCTTTTTAGTTTGCCAAACCGAACAATACTTTTGCGTCAGTTGTTTTAGGTAAAAACGCTGCCCATACACCTGGCTGGCCAATGCATCGCACTTATGTTGTGCAAGTTGTGTTAGTTTTTGCTGATAACTATGTAACTGAGGTGATAGCTGGGTATTTGAAATTAAAAATGCATATTTGTATTCAAACCATCGGAATTTATCGGGAAACTGACTCGCTGAGAGATCTTGTGCATATTGACGCAAGAACTGGCCTGCGTATGCGACTTCTTCGTGCTGTGTTGCCGCCTGTGCGCCCATTGTTTCTAGATGCCACTCACTTTGATTGCGCAGAATGGTTTCTAATTTGTCTGCAGCAGCAACATGGTTAGAGGCCAAGCGCAGCATCCTTACTTCAATTAAACCCCGGTCAATAATCTTATGTCGTGCTTGAGTTAATCGTTGCTGTGCTTCCACATCATTCGCATCTTCATTTAATGCTTGTTGATAGAAATCAGCAGCTTGCTGATACATGCCCTGCTCATAGAGCTTATCGCCTTTCTCCACTAAGCTCGTGCAGGCGCTCATTAACAATACCGAAGCCATTAATACACTAATTCGGGTCATACCGCTTTAATCCTTTTTCTTGTCAGTCTCAAGCACAGAAATCATTGAAATATGGTTTCATTGTATCCAATTAAGGCGCAATTCGCGATTCATAAAATACCGCCATTTTGTATCAGTTTGACTACGCTTAGTAAACACCTTCATTTTTTGGAGTGCTTATGCAACATTGGCGTCGCTTTTTTCCCATTTTATTCTTATTGGCTCTCAATTCCTCAGCTATGACCAACACTAAAAACGAATTCATTCACATCTACACTGAAGACTTTCCACCCTATCAAGAGTTTTTAGGGCCTGGAAAAATCGGCGGCGTCGCTACTGAGTTTGTTGATGCTTTATTCAAACATGTAAATATCGATTATAAAATTCATGTACTCCCTTGGTTTCGGACCAATCATGTCGTTAATCATACGCCTAACGCCTTGATTTATTCGCTAGCACGCACCACTGAAAGGGAAAAGCTTTATCATTGGATAGCACCTCTATGTGAGATTAAGGTCTCGTTTTACAAGCTCAAAGCGCGCAAGGATATTCAAGTAAATAGCCTTGAAGATGCTAGAAAATACGTCGTGGCCGTGGCCTCAGGGCAACCAACCGAACAGCATCTTGTGGAGGAAGGTTTTAGCCAAGAAGATAATTTGGTCATTTTAGCTAGCCATGAGCAAGGCGCACGAATGCTCAACAAAGATAGAGTTGACTTACTCTATGGCGCTGACTTGTTTATTAAGAACATACAACATTCTTTAGGTAGAAGTGGCGAATGGGAGCGAGTTTACGTCTCACCCCACTTAAGCAAACGCATGTATTTGGCGGCCAATATTAATAGCGATGACACTTTGATAAGAAGGCTGCAACAAGGCTTCAAAGAAATCAGCCCTAAGCTCAATACCGCAACACGATGTACACAAGCCATGCACCAGCACGCCAATTAACTGGCTTGCTGCGCAAAACGGCTGATGATTTTCTCAAATGCAAAGTGTAGCGATGCAGATTGTGCTTCAATGTTGAAGTAGTCCTTTAATAGCCTCTCCAACTGATCTGGCTGCGTAATTGTTATGTCAACTTGCTCATTAGTGTGTTCGTTCAGGTGATTAAAGTGCAGGTTTCGGATCAAATAACGCTGGCCCTTATCGATACGTGATACCACTAAATTATTCACAAATGCCGCTTCTGGGTGCTGATGACTATAAAAATGCCCAACCTCACAATCCCCTTCAAATACTTGTGCCAAGTCGATTTGATACAAACCTAACGGCTCAGGTTTTGTCATTGCGATAGTCGCGTGAGAGGCCGTTCGGGTAACTTGGTAGCAATTTGGCCCTTGGCTCAATGTTTGATCTTGGTCGATTGCGATTGGCATAATAGGGGCTTTAACACCGAACCCCACATCAATCGAGTAGGTCTTTCCTGCAAAGCTGAGTAATGTCACACGGTGTGTACAAGGGTTGTCTGTTTTACCGTTGAGCATAACCCGTGCTAAGGCTGGCCTCACTTCATAGCCAAGCGCTTCTAAAGTTAAAAACATAACCCGATTATGTTCAAAACAATAACCCCCTTGTCGTGTTGCGATTAAACGCTCAAATAAAGGCGCGGCATCGAGGTTAAGATATTTTCCTTGCATAGCATTAATACTGCTAAAACTGTAGGTAGCAAGGTGCTGCTTTTGCAGTTGTTCAACAAATTCAAAACTGCCGATAGGAGCGGTGATTTTTAAGCTTTCTAAGTAGTGTTTTATATAGCTTGGCAAAGTGTGTGAGTGTGTATTTAACATCGTTATTTCCTTAAATATGCGTCAGTCTGTTTGCCAAGGTAAAAGCTCAAGCTAAGTTGAGGTCAAACTCTTTTTGTACCTTATTTAAAAATAAGGCACACTGCCATGTAACTCATTAACGAATGATTTGATTCAACCAATCATGAAATTAGACACTCAACGAATTGTGATCAGAAGTGCCCATGTCAACTTTGCTCACTCAGTCGCATCGTTTTACACACGCAATAAAAGCTTTTTTGCCCACTCCCAACCCACTCGTGACGAAAACTTTTTCTCTGCTGAGTATTGGCGTGAGCATCTCGTCCACTTACAAACGAGCTTTGAAAATGAAACCCAGTATCAGTTTTACCTGTTTGCAAAGGACGATCCAAACATCATCATTGGTCAAATTTGCATATCAGGCGTTCAAAGAGGTCCATTTCAAGCGTGCTTTGTCGGTTATCAGCTTGATCAACAACACAACGGTTTGGGGCTGATGCACGAAGCATTAAGCTGTGTTATTGACTGGCTATTTGGGGAAAAGCATCTGCATAGGATCATGGCTAACTACGTTCCGACAAACGAAAAGAGCGCAGCGCTTTTAAAAAAGCTTGGCTTTACGGTAGAGGGATATGCACGAGATTATCTATATCTCAATGGTCAGTGGCAAGATCACATCTTAACCGCACTTGTGAATGATGAATATCGTGCAAAAGGTTAGCGACTTGAGCGGAGCGAATACGCTCTTTTTGCGCAAGGTGAATTTGGTGTAAAGGGCTAACGACTGCGAACGCAGTGAGAACGTTTCCTTTACGCAAGCTGGAGTGCAAAATCATGGACGAAGTCCGTGGCTTTTGCGCAAGGTGAAATGAGCCAATCTAACAACCGCTGAGGGACTCACACCGTCGGATGGCGCTTCGCTTATGCCGACCTACAAAACCCGAATCTTAGACATTAAAAAAGGCCACCAAAGTGACTTTCGTGCAAAGGGCTAACGACAGCGAACGCAGTGAGTGCGTTTCCTTTTGCGCAAGGTGAAATAAGCCAGTCTAACAACCGCTAAGGGACTACCCGTCGGATGGCGCTACGCTTATACCAACCTACAAGACATAAAAAAACCCGAGCCTAAGCTCGGGTTTTTCTAATGCTTTGTGGCATTAACTAAAGTCGATATTACTCAACGATAG
>NZ_JBSVEM010000031.1:0-36510 GCF_056312285.1 Pseudoalteromonas sp. ABE4_541 | reverse complement strand
TTGGACCCACCTGACCCCATGCCGAACTCAGAAGTGAAACGAAACAGCGTCGATGATAGTGTGGCAGTTGCCATGTGAAAGTAGAACATCGTCAGGCACCTAATAAATAAAGCCCGATTCGAAAGAGTCGGGCTTTTTTCGTTGTGGCGAACTATGCTGCTAGTTATACCAATTCTTATATAACACTTAATCATTTTGAGGGATTAAACCTGATGATAGCTGCGTTAAAAATTTCTCATTTAGAAAAAATAAATAACGAAATTTTTGCCTTGCCTACATGGATGTAGGTACCTTAGCGATAGCAGGGCACGGTAGCGGTGCTACCGACAAGGGGTGCTGGCCTCAAAATATACTACTTAGTTAAATGGATTGGGGTTACTCCAATCTTCAAGGTGCAGATATTTTTACAATTGGAATTCGATACATGACAGAGCTTATACATTGGTTTGATTTGCTTGGTGTAATGGTGTTTGCTATTTCAGGTACACTTATAGCGCACAGTAAACATATGGATGGTTTTGGTGTTATTGTACTTGCAACGGCGACAGGGATAGGTGGCGGTACATTGCGAGATATTATCCTAGATGTTCCTGTATTTTGGTTGCATGATGCGAGTTACTTTATGGCAATTTTCAGTGCCATATTTATTTGTATTTTGCTGTTAAACAAGCAAAAGTCGATCCCTCGTCAATTCCTTCATATTGCGGATGCGTTTGGGCTTGCATTTTTTGCGGTTATGGGTGTTCAAAAAGCCATTAATATTGGTATGCCAGATACAACAGCAATCATAATGGGCGTTTTAACTGGTTGTTTTGGTGGGGTGATCCGAGACGTATTGGCCGGAGAAATTCCACTTTTACTTAAAGGGCAATTGTATGCCATTACCTGTATTTTTGGTGGTATTGTTTATACTCAAATGTTGCATTGGCCGTTTTCTATTGAGCTTGCGATGATGTGTGCAATGAGCGCCACATTGATTCTACGATTATTAGCGATGCGGTTTAATTTGGTTTTACATGTATTCAAATACCCTGTGTAAATTAACGATAGAGAGACAAGGATATGTCGCTTGCAAAAATATATACCCGAGCCCAAGTTGGGATAGTTGCACCTCAAGTTACAGTGGAAGTACACTTAAGTAATGGCTTACCCGCTTTTCATATTGTAGGTTTGCCCGAAGCTTCAGTTAAAGAAGCAAAAGAGCGAGTACGCTCTGCTGTCACCAATTCTAACTTTTTATTTCCTGAGCAACGTATTACTGTCAATTTGGCTCCTGCCGATTTACCCAAAGAAGGTGGACGTTTTGACTTGGCCATTGCTGTAGGGATTTTAGCCGCATCAGGACAGATAGAAAGCTCGAATTTAGAGCACTTCGAATTTTTCGGGGAGTTGGCTCTAAGTGGGGAAGTGCACCCAGTTCATGCCATCTTGCCTGCCGTATTGGCTGCTCAATCAGCTAATCGATGTGTTTACTTACCGCAAAAGAATGATCAGATCGCGAGCTTGGCATCTGGTGCTCAAAGAAAGGCTATTACCTCATTGACCGAGCTTTGGTTAGATATACACGGCCAGCATTCATTACCAGTAAGTGTTAGTCATCCACGAGCATTAGGTAACTCGATTCATCCACTTGATATGAGCGAGGTGAAAGGGCAAGCAGGCGGCAAAAGGGTATTAGAAATTGCTGCAGCAGGTGGTCATAACTTATTGTTTGTTGGGCCACCGGGTACGGGAAAGTCGATGCTCGCTCAGCGGATGCCAGGCATTATGCCAACCATGCAAGATTCTGAAGCACTAGAAACTGCTTCAGTTTACTCGCTTATTAGTCAGGATATTGATTTGCAAAATTGGCGTCAGCGTCCTTTTAGAAGCCCGCATCATACTTGCTCTGCAGTTGCCTTAGTGGGCGGCTCTTCCAAGCCACGTCCCGGTGAAATTTCCCTCTCTCACAATGGCGTGTTATTTTTGGATGAGCTACCAGAGTATGAGAGAAAAGTGCTTGATTCCTTAAGAGAGCCAATGGAAACAGGTGTTGTTACTATTTCTAGAGCGGCGATACAGGTAGATTTTCCTGCTCGATTTCAATTAATTGCAGCACTCAACCCGAGTCCAACGGGCCATCATGATGATAAGCGCGCAACGCCAGATCAGGTGTTACGGTATTTATCAAGAATTTCAGGGCCATTTATAGATCGAATTGATTTACAGGTTGAATTGCCAAGGTTAAGTACCGAAGAACTTCAAAGCGAAAGTGAAGAGGAGAGTACAGCGTTAATTAAAGCGCGTGTTGAGCAAGCTCATAATCTAGCTATCAAGCGCCAAGGAAAGAGTAATGCGCGCTTGAGTAACCAAGAGTTGATGCAGTATTGTGCATTAGGTTTAGCCCAAAAACAGTTTCTTGCCAGCGCCGTCGATAAGTTGAAGTTGTCACCGCGTAGCTATCATCGAGTGATTAAGGTGGCGCGTACTATTTCTGATTTAAATCAAGAGCCTGAAATTACGCTGGCTTCTATCAAGGAAGCCTTAAGCTATCGGGCATTTGAGCGGCTACTCAATCAACTAACCAAATACTAAGTGGAAAGCATGTAGCCTTTACCACGCACGGTGACGATACGCTTTTGGTCTTTTTCGTCACCCAGCTTTTTGCGTAAACGACCCACTAAAACGTCGACAGTTCTGTCATTGGGGCTCCAATCGGGTTGACCGATGTCTTCAGATATTTTCTCTCGCGACGTAGCTTTTCCTGCATTAGAGATAAGACAAATAAGTACTTTATGTTCAGCTTCAGTCAACCTAGACTCTTCACCTGCGGGGTTAATTAAAGTTCGGTTGTCGGGGTGTAGTTTGAAATCCGCATATTCGATGAACTCTTCAGATTCATCGTCATCAGCACTTTGTGAAATACGCTTGTACAAGGCGCGCATTCGTAATTCTAATTCAAGCAAATCAACAGGTTTACAAACATAGTCGTCGGCGCCTTGGGCTAGCCCTGCGATTCGGTCGGCCTGAGAGTCTCGGCTTGAAAGCATAATCACGCCAATATCTGTTAGTGTATTAAGCTCTTTGGCGAGCTCTAAGCCATCCGTTGCAGGTAGTACTATATCCACAATAGCGATAGAAATCGACGAGTCAGTATTGGTTGCTTGCTGTACATAGTTGAGTGCTTCAGCTCCAGTATTGTCTACCTTTATCACAAATTCAGTATCTGCAAAGTGGCTTAAAATACGCTTGGCTAAAAGTTCATCATCTTCTACCAGTAATACGTGAATACTCATAATATCGTTATCTATTCAATAATTACGTATATATTAGCACTGTAAAATCACAGGTGAGAAGCTTAAGGTGATATTTTTGCAATAAAATGCGTTAAAAACATGCAATTGAAAGGTGTTATTTATAGATTGTTAGGCTGGGATGGTCAGATAAGTAGAATAAGTATGCGGTATTTCTTGGTTTCATGAATAAATATAAATTAAAGGAGTAGATCTATATCTACTCCTTTAATGAAGCATTTACTTATTATAAATGGAATTCCACCATTGTGGTTGTTCTTTCAGGTGCATGTCAAAGTAAGCCAATATGGTATTCCACCAATGGAAGCGGCGGTCTCGCGCAAATATTTGGTGGTCGGCATTTTTATACTCGATTAATTCTACATCCTTATCTAAAAGCTTCAGAGCCGTGTACATATTGTGACTCTCACCAACAGGTACATTGGTATCAGCGTCTCCATGAAGTAAAAGTAGCGGGGTAGTCACTTTATCTGCATGGAACACTGGGCTGTGTTGAGAGTAAAGCGTTGGATTATTCCATGGGAAGCTATTTTTTGAAGCTTCGCCAGAATAACTATAGCCCCACCAACCCTGTCCCCAGTATGAGGTGATGTTTGAGATCCCCGCATGGGAGATAGATGCACTAAACATGTCAGTTTTGGTCGCAAGTAACATAGTCATGAAACCACCATAAGACGCACCTAAATTACCCAAGCGGTTTTTATCAACAAACGGATAAGCTTGTATGAAAGCGCTTGTGCCATCAATAATATCCTGGGCGGTGTATTCGCCCCAAGCGTTCACATGTTTTGCAGAAAACGCTTGACCAAAGCCTGTTGCACCTGTTGGTTGTAATACATAAACAACATAGCCGTTTGCAGCCCATAAATTGAATGGATAACGGCCAGTAAATGCACGAGAAACTGGTGATGTACCGCCATAGTAATAAATTAACGCAGGATGCTTCTTGGTCTTATCTAAGCCATGTGGAATATACACTCGACCTTTTATTTCAACGCCTTCTTTATTTTTAAAGTTGAACTCTTCGAGTGTTGCTATGTTCGTATTTGTATAAGCTTTATCTTTTGAATCCCAAATAGTTTCAGCGCGATTATTTTTAAGAGATACGCGCTTTAGTTGCTGAGGTGCTGAGGCTTGAGTGCCAGCCAATAAAACTTGGGTACTGCGATTACTAGTTACTTGATATGTATCTACTACATCAAGACCTGTTTTGATTCGCTTGAACTGTGATTTACTTTCATCAAATAAAAACAGTGGCTGTCTGTCTTCATCTTTTGCTTTGAGTAATACATCACCGTTATTTAATACATGAATAGAGGTAATTGCCGGGTCAAAAGTTTTGCTCAAGGCTTTTGGGCTCAGACCTTGTTCGTCTAGTAGATACAGCTGGCCATCGTAGTTATTTGCTAGCGTGTCATTTGGCAGAGTTCTGCCCACTCCGCCTAAAAAGTCGGGACCAGCTACTACGTAAATGCCTTTTTTACTATATTTTGCGAGATTAAAAGTACGGTAACGACCAAGCACTGCTTGTTCGCCATTAGTAATATTAAACTCCACGAGTTCAGTTAAGGAATGAGGTGGTGCTTTGTAATCTTGTAGACTGCGGCTTAATAGTAAGGTACCTCGCTTTACATCATGATCTTCGAGATAATGACTTAAAGTACCTTCAGTGATCCCATTAATAAGACCTGACTGAGTATCTAAAAAGTAAAGTTGGCTACTGTTCCTTCCATAAGACCAGCGGTCTTCAAGTCCTTGATAGTGTTTAACTAGATCTTGAGTTTTGCCACTCTGAGACCAAGAAAATACCAGCGTATTTTCGTCAAAATATTCAAATCCACTCGCACCTTCTAATGGGCTTGTTATTTGTTGTGTGCTTAGATCATTTAGATTTAGCAAGGTCACTTTGCCATCTTGGCTATAAGCAACTTGTTTGGAATCAGGGCGCCAAGCTATCGTATTTGCTGAGGTATTTGTAAATTGATAGAGTATTTTGTCATTTTTGTCTTTCAGGAGCGTTTGTGTTTGCGCCTTATTGGCGGTGTCATCTGCATATCGGCGCTTACTAATAACGTAGTACTGGCCGTCTGGAGATTGTGATATAGCACTTATTGTGGGTGCATCAAACAATTGCTTTGCCGAAAGTGCACGCTGCTTATTCTGGTGTACATCAATGATGTCATGTTCTGCGTTTGGCATGTAGTCAACGCTTACTTCATGCCAATTATTAACCTGCTCAGCGACCACGACTACTTGATGGTCGCCAGTAACCGCTTCTATATCAAAACTGCTTTTACCGCTTAATAATATGCCATCTAAAAATACATGGGCTTTTTCAATGCCTTTTAGAGACAGTTTACCTTGCACGAATCGTGTCGTTGTAAAGTTGAATTTGAGTGCTTGTAAGCCTGGCATTGTTAGAGCATTGACGTTTTCCAAGTTCTGCCAATCTAGTTTTTTGCCAAATACCTGCACAGAATCTGTTTGTTTTTGTAAACTGGGTAATAAAGATTGTATGATTTGGGCCTGATAAGCCGTATTATTTGGCTTTATATTTGTATGTGTTTTTATTGGTCCAATGAATTGTATTTGCCTTTTGTCCAATGGTGCTGCATTAAGTTGCAGAGCGATGGATGAAATGAGTAAAGTAACCGCAGTGCGTAAAATCATGTTTGCGCCTATTGTAGGTAATAAATTTGACCCAATATAGCATATATCAAGGCCAGAACTGCAAACTTGCGGTCAGTGCCATCTAATACTAAATGAGGAGTTTCGGTTGTTTTTATTGATGACTTACATGGCATTGGCCATCGGTATTTCATTTCTTTGTTCAGTTATGGAAGCTGTGTTGCTCAGCATTACGCCGAGCTATATTGCCGTGCTCAAAAAAGACAAACCTAAGCTGGCGCAAAGAGTACAACAATTAAAAGATAATATTGATAAGCCTTTGGCTGCTATTTTGACCTTGAATACCGTCGCCCATACGGCTGGTGCTGCAGGGGTCGGGGCACAAGCAGCAGTAGTCTTCTCTGATGCTGCGGTCGGTATTGCCTCCGCAGTGATGACCTTATTGGTATTAGTACTCTCTGAAATTATTCCTAAAACACTTGGTGCGACCTACTGGCGTGCTTTGACTCCTGTTGTCAGTAGCTCACTAATGTGGCTTGTACGCGTGCTTAAACCATTTGTGTGGATGTCAGACATGTTAACGCGCTTAATTGGCACAAAAGAGAGTGAAGCTCACTATATTCGTCAAGAAATCGAGGCGATGGCTGAAATAGGCTCTGAAGCAGGAGCGTTGCACCAAGAAGAGTCTGAAACAATACGCAGCTTGTTGCAGTTTAGGCATGCCAAGCTTGAGCATGTTATGACACCAAGAACGGTTTTATTTAAGATCCATAAAGATATGACAGTTAATGAATATCTATCTGAACATGGTTCAGTCTCTTTTTCTCGTATACTGGTGTTTGACAAAAACAGTGATGACATCATTGGCTTTGTTCACAAGAACGATATTATGCTTGCTTATCATAGGCTTGGTGAAGATTATAAAATCGGTAAGTTGGTTAAACCACTTTATACGGTACCTGAAACACTTAACGCAGCAAACTTGTTTCAAACCTTGTTAGAAAAGCGCGTACATATAGCGCTAGTTATTGATGAATATGGCGATATACAAGGCATTGTGACTTTGGAAGATATGCTTGAGTCGCTTATGGGGATGGACATCATTGATGAGCGAGATCAGTCTACCAATATGCAGCAAGCGGCAAAGCGCAAATGGCGCGAACGTGTGGATGCGCACAGCCATTTAATAGAAACTGATACAGAAGAAGATCGTTAGATATTCGAGTTCATCATTCTAAGCCAAGAGTGGATCCAGCGAACAAACTCCGCCTTGGCTTTGGGTCGGCTTATTAAAAAGCCCTGCATCAATAAATTATGTTTGTATCTGTCTAGATACTGGAGCTCTTCAATCCGCTCGATACCTTCTGCTACTATGCCAATTTGCTCGTTTTGAGCGATATCAATAAGGCTATCAACGATGACTTGTGAAAACCTATCGGAATCAATATGGGTAATAAGAGAGCGGTCTATTTTTATTTCAGTGAAAGGGAGGGTTTTAAGCTGGTGTATATTGGTAAAGCCAGTGCCAAAATCGTCTAATGAGATTGAAAATCCTCTCATACGTAAGCGGTTTAGCGTTTCTAGCTGTACGCTACTATTTAGCGGAATATGCTCGGTAATCTCTAAAATTACATCCTCAGGCTTGAGTCTGCTCAGTTCAAGAATAAGCGACAACTTGTCAGGGCAATTAAGATCGTCTAATTGCACCGGTGATAGGTTAAAAGCAAGCGTCACGTTGTGGGGGAGCTCTGTTCGTATTTCTCTAAATTCTTCTGTTGCTTTTTCAAACAACTGAAAAGTAATTAAATTGATGAGATCTAGATCTTCGGCAAGCGTGATGAATTGTTCTGGCATAATGGTATGTGTTTTTTGCTCAGTAACGATCCTTGCCAATACTTCGATGCTTTCAATAGATTTCGTGGCACGATTAACCTTTGGTTGATAAAAGGGCGTTATTTCTCTATGACTGATCGCATGTAACAACTCTGACTGTGTGATTGGCTCACACTTACGTTTTTCAGGAGCGATAAACGTTTCTAATTTCTTCAGAAGCCTATCAACTTCCTTAAGTTGGATTGGTTTAGTTATATTACCTATCAGGTGCGCGCTTGATTGGCGAGCAAGATTAGATGCAAGGTCGATAATTTTAGGGTCCATATCAGAGATGATAACAACCCCGCCGGGGTATCTAATTTCGCCAAGCTGACGAATAAACTCCATCCCATCAATATCCGGCATATTTAAATCGGTAAAAATAGCATCAAAGCTTCTTGGTGCTTGTACGATCTTTGCGAGGGCTTGAGCAGCGCTAGAACATGCGGTCACGTTTGTGATCCCAAGCTCGGTAAGCATCGCTTTCATAACCATCAAAATGGCTTGGGAGTCGTCTACGACCATGACTTGTCTGCTAGGCGTATTCATATCCAAATCCTTAGGTTGCGTACTCGCATCCACTTAAGTTTAGTATAGCTTGTATGAAATGCGACCAAAATTGCTTTGAAATGCATGTTTGTCATGCGTGCCTTTAATTGGGATAATGTTAAAAACAACAATCTTCTACGATTTATGACACGAGTTGAATTTACCATTGGCGAGCATCGCTTCTCGGCATTTTTTAATAAAGCACAGCTACTGCAGGTTTTTTATCAACAACAAGCGCTAGCGATTGAACCTATATCGAAAGATGTGGTTGCGTGCACCTATGAGCATGGGGTATTACAGTTTGATACTACTCAATTAGAGGCACAGCAATTGGGTATATGCACCGATGGGGTATCGTGGCAATGGTTGGAATTACCAGCAGCTCAAGTGGAAAATAAAAGAAGTATTTTTGGGCTTGCGGCACTGGGATTTAAGATTTTTAAAAGTGCAAAAGTGGTGAAAGCAGCACTCGCGGGCGCGTCAGTGGCAGGTTACGCTTGGTTATTTTCATGGCAATTTGCGCTTATGTTGATTGCTTGTTTAGTTGTTCATGAGTATGGCCATGTTCGCGCAATGCAGTACTTTAAAATAAAAACCAAAGGTATTTACTTGATCCCATTTGTTGGAGGGCTTGCGGTCAGTGACGATAAGATCACCACCCGTTGGCAAGATGTGGTGATCTCTTTGATGGGTCCCGCGTTTGGCCTGATAACTTCCGTTTTAGGTGTGGTGTTGTATTATGCCACCGAGATGGAAATTTTTGCGGGTGTGGCTGTGCTCAGTGCGCTGTTGAATCTGTTTGGCCTATTACCTATTTTGCCATTAGATGGTGGCCATGTTCTAAAAAGTATCAGCTTTTCAATGCGCTCTTGGGTTGGGCTGCTTGTGTGTATGGGTGGTGTCGCTTTAGGGCTATGGATCAGCTACGTATTTGGCTTGGTGTTATTGGTGTTCTTTTTATTTATTGGTAGTCTAGAAATTTTATTCGAATGGCGAGCGCGCCACGTATCTCATTTGTTACCGTTAGATAGATATGGGCAGATATTTTCAGCTGTGATGTATGTCTTAGTTGTTGCTGGGCATGTGGCAGTGATGATGCATTTTGCAGACTCAGAAAGCGCTATGCTGAGCCTGCCAATGAAAGTCTTATCGAGTTAATTTCTATACTTTGGAAGCAGCTATGCCCAAGTCAGCATAGCTGCAATGATTGCACCCGTCACCAACAACTGCAGTAAGCAAAAACCCATAATATCGCGCGCTTTTAAACCTGCTATCGCAAGTACAGGTAGTGCCCAGAATGGCTGGATCAGGTTGGTCCACGCATCCCCCCAAGCAACCGCCATAGCAACACGTGCCATATCGGCATCAAGCATTTGCGCAGCAGGTATAACTATTGGGGCTTGTACAGCCCACTGACCACCACCAGAAGGAACAAAAATATTTACAAGACCGGCGCTGATAAAACTCCAAAATGGTAAACTTTCTGCACTGCTAATGGATACGAATGCCGACGAAATTTGTTGCGCCAAGCCAGAATCAACCATCACAGCCATAATACCGGCATAAAAAGGAAATTGGATGACAATACCCGCACCGCCGGAAATAGCATTTTGTAAACTTGTCAGCAATCTTACTGGTGTTTGATGAAGCAATATAGCGAGAAACAAAAATAGCCCAATGACACTATTGAGATTTAACTTCCCATCTGCAATTACAAAGTAATAACTAAGATAACTGCAGCCAAGCAGGCCCACTGTAATACCAAGCAATTTACTTTGCTCTAAGCGTTGAGCGGGGGTCAGCTTAGAGTGATGCAGGGTAGGGGAGTCGCTTTGTTCGTGTAAACGTGTTTTATCAACAATGACTTGTTGATCTTTGGGTGGTAAAAGCAAACTGTTTAGAATCGGCAAAATGAACAGTAGCGTTATTAAAATTAGCAAGTTAAAGTTTGAAAATAATGTGCTATCGGTGCCGACAACACCGATAGCCTCTTGAGCAAAGTGCCCTTCACTCGCAATGGTTAATGGTACTGAGCCCGACAAGCCGCCGTGCCATACGATAAACCCTGAGTAGGCACTAGCCACAAGCACGCGATAGTCTACTTCTACGTGTTTAGCCAATGCCTTTGCAAATAGCGCTCCGACTACGAGGCCAAATCCCCAATTAAGCCAGCTGGCCATCATCGCCACCATAGTGACCAGAACAATGGCATGGAAAGGCTTTTTGGCGTTTTGCGCTAATTTATTAAGGGCCAGCACACAAATGGGTGTGCTAGCAAGCATATATCCTGATACTAAGATGAGTAACATTTGCATGGCAAACTTAAGTAGGTTCCAAAAGCCTTGGCCCCATGCTTCTACTGCCTGTACGGGCGTAAATGGCGTTATGGTGCTGGCTAAGGTGAGTACAATGAGGGTAAGTATTAATACAAATACATAGGGGTCTGGCAAGTAGCGTTCCACTATGCTACTTACTGGACGCGTGATCCGATATAGCATAAATCATCCTGTCATTATTTTTTGCTCAATCATAGCTAACATTTAAACCAAAAGTTAGTCTTTTAGACTAAATTGAACATGCTCAGGTTATAAAGCTATTATTTTAATTTATTGATATATTAGTGTTTATTGTTTTTGGCATGGTAAGTGTATTAGTTAATTCAGAACTGATTTGAAATAGAAATAAGAGAGGATGTTATGGCAGGACAAGGTTCAGGCGGTAATGTGATAGCGGCAATATGTAATTTATTTTTCCCAGGTTTAGGTCAGCTGGTTCAAGGCCGCGTTGGTGCAGCAATACTTTTCGCATTATTTTGGGTAATTGCTGGAGCAACGACTTGGATTTTAATTGGTTGGGTACTCTTACCTATCGTTTATATCTGGTCAATTATTGATGCCGCTAGATATGTTGATTACTCAAGGTATGAGCGCCGTTAACCAAGCTGCGAGCGTAAATGCACTTAAGATTGTAGACAGTGCAACGCTACTGGCCACTATTGCTTGTTGTCGATTTAGTTGTCGAGCAACAAGGTAAGCATTGACGCCAAGTGGTGAGGCACTCATTAAAGTGATGACAGCAATTTGATCGTGGGGTAGGTTCAAGCCCCACTTAGCTAACGTGAACACACAAAGTGGTAATGCAATCAGTTTAATAAGGCTAACACACAGTGCGGTGCGCCATGCCTGTTTAATAGCGTAGTTAGTTAAACTGGCACCCAGGACAAATAGCGCGCTATAAATGACGGGATACGCTAATGCACTGGTTGCAAAAATAATGGTACTGGGAAGGGGTAACCGAATGAGGTTACATATAAGGCCAAGACTAATACTCACTACAATCGGATTGAGCAACAGCGGTTTTAAAGCGCTTATCCAATGCAATTTTTTGCTCATTGCAAATAAAAACGTTAAGGAAAACAATAGGGCACTATGAAAAGTGATGATCATAAAAACCATCGCACCGTGATTTGTACCTAAGCTGGCTATAATTATCGGTAGGCCCACAACAACCGTGTTGGAATAGGTGGACGCAAGAGAAAGCAATGCGGCGTCATCTATATTGACTTTAAATATACGCATTGCAATAGCAAGACAGGCGATGTACACAGCGATAACCGGAATATAAAAACTAGCCAGCAACTCAGTCGATAGTACTTGATCTAAATTCGCCTTATACATTCCCGTGAATAAGAAAATGGGAATGGCGATATTGAAAACAAGCCTTCTTAACGTGTTTAACCAAGAATCGTTAATGATGCTCTGTTTCATCGAAACAAAGCCAGCACATACACAAAGCACCAAGGGGAGTAAAATCGTCAACGTGCTCATGGTATTTGCTCTGAATGAAAATGCTGTTCATTATCCTAGTTTGCATGGTATGTCTCAAGTAAGAAAGCGTATAATGTGACACAAAGAATCAAAACTAGAGCTGTACTTTGGAATATCAATTTATCCGTGACCCTATCACGGGCTTTAAAGTAAAAATTAGCGATGAACATACGCTTGTTGGACGTTGGCTGTCGGAAGAGTTAGCACACGAAGGCGTAGCGCAACTAATTGAGCAGGCTAAGCAGCTTGATGCACGCGCCCAGTCTATCGTTATGGAAGGCCGTGAAATTCGTTTTACCCTTTCGCATGATGAGGCATTGTTTGAAGCGCATGCTTTGTTTCATCAAACCAACGAGCTTGATTTATATGCTGATGATGCCCTTGAGCTTGATGAGCATGGCCTTTGTAATGGCTGTGGTTATGAGGACTTTATTGAGCTTTTAGAGGCATGGCATCTGTTCCTAAATCGAAATTAGATGCCCTTGTCTATCACTTATTTGGCGTGCCGTAGATCTGCTCCGCGCGGTGAAATAGTACCCAAGAGGTTAATATATACTTATCATTTGATATGGGTTTATTTCCTCGGTGAGTATGCGTGAAGTAACCCGGTGCAATGACCATGGTGCCTTTTTTAGGTGCTATTTTTTTTTGCTGATAATAAAACTCGGTTTCACCGCCTTCATGAACGTCATTGAGGTAGAACATAAACAACAGTACGCGATGTAAGGCTTCATTGTGCTCTAGTTGCGGATAAACTTCACTATGCCAATACGGATATCCGCCTTTATTAACTTCGTACTTTTGCGCTTGAATATTGCCTAGGCGGAATAACTGCTGCACCAGAACAGGTAGCTGCGGTTTGGCCACTTCTTCAAAGTTATCAAAGGTAACATCTACTGGTTGCCCCGTTTCGGGGTGATAAACCTTAAGGCCGAAGGCACCAATAATCATAAACAGGTGCTCTTGTGCATAGTTAAACACATGCTGTGCTGTCACCTGTTGAATATGTTGCAAGTGTTGGGCATATTCTGGGTGTGCGTTCAAGTACAGATCTTGACTTACTTTTTTGTTAAGGTCGACGCCTCCGGACGTTGTGCCTTGTTTTAAGTGTGGACTTTGTTCAAATAGATCAATAAATTGATCGCAAAACTCTGCACTGAGTGCGTTGTCATAAACGCCGATGAAATCTGTCATGTTGTACCTACAGTTATTGGAATTATTATGTTGTCAGAAAAATTGATGCCACGATTCAGCGAAACCGATGTTTTGGGCCATATAAACAATACCGTACTCCCCGTATGGTTTGAAGCCGCACGGGTGCCAATTTTTAAAGTTTTCACACCTGATCTTAATCCACATCAATGGAAGTTGATTGTGGTAAAGGTGGAAGTGACGTTTAAAGGTGAGCTGTTTTACGGACAAGAAGTTGAAATTAAAACGGCGATTGAGCAGGTTGGCAACAGCTCGTTTGTGATAGTGCAACAGGCTTGGCAGCATGGACAATGCTGCGCTGAGGGAAAAACGGTAATGGTGCGTTACGACTTTACTAATAAACGCGCTCAGCCTTTATCTGAAGCTGAGCGCGGTCAGTTAGCCTCGTTTATGGCTGAGTAGACTGTTTGAATTGATGGCCTATTGCAGCTGAGATACACGGCTTAACTTCGTAGTTGTAACTGGTCTCATCTTGCGTATTTTCGAGCTTAATGATCTCAAGTATTTCGTAATCGTTCAGTTCGATCACTCTACTGCCTTGGGTATGTTCACAACGGGAGCGAGAGTCTGCCTCATTTTCATAAATAAAATATGCCAAGATATTTTTGATTCTTTTATCATAAGACTGTGAACGTTGTTTATTGAGATCAGAGAGCTGTCGCAAATCTTCTAGTTCAGGATCTTGTTGAATCGCTTGGGCGACTTTCTCTTTTGAGGCAGGCTCTCCATTAATGTTAACGTCTATTTCCAGCCCGTTGGCAACACTTTTAAGTGTATGATTGATACCACCCATCACACCAGTATAGCTACCTAGCAGTGCGAGTTGAGTGAGTAAAAAGAAAGCGGCTCCGAAGCGCGCAATACCAGTTAGTATCGGAAAGCGATAACCAGGTGCATGCCAAAATGTATGTAAGCCAAAGGGGCGTAATAACAGCAATGTAATGATATAAAACGGAATTCCGATCTGAATGATTAGCAGTACCAGTAAGCTTGTGATGAAAAACCATATGGGCACTGACAGCAGTACACTGAAATTATGAGTGTAGGGTAAATGGTCAGCGCTGACGCCAGTAATGTCATTGACCATCCCTGACGCTTGAACTAGCGCATAGTTGGCGACAAAACTATAGAATAATAAAATTAGGGCTTTTCCGGGGAGACTATCCCATACTTGCATGAACTTCGGCCAAAACTCACTTACCACAGCGGCAAGTATTAAAAGGCTAATGATAATCTGATGTCCTTCTCCTTCCCAATATATAATTGTGACGATAATCGCTATTAAATAGCAGCGTTGCGCAAAATTGAGCGACTGCCAAAATGAGTTTAAAGTAAAAATGTACTTTTTGAGCTTGTCTCTTAGAGTGGGATAAAAGGGGAGATTTAGCATGATTATTATTCTTGTTAGGCGTAAAAAGGAATGTAGTAAAACTACATTCCTTTGTTCACTAAAGTAAAGGTTTTAGATACTTACCTGTATGTGATTGGTCACATGTCGCAACCTCTTCTGGGGTTCCTGCAATCAATATTTGACCGCCACCGGCACCTCCTTCAGGACCTAAATCAACTATCCAGTCAGCGGTTTTAATCACATCGAGGTTGTGCTCTATAACCACAACGGTATTACTATGATCTCGCAGGCGATGCAGCACTACAAGCAATTGTTGAATATCGTGAAAATGCAGACCCGTTGTAGGTTCATCCAGAATGTACAGCGTTTTACCTGTGTCTCGTTTAGAAAGCTCGCGTGCTAACTTAACCCGTTGAGCTTCACCACCGGAGAGTGTGGTTGCGGCTTGCCCTAAGCGAATATAAGACAAGCCTACATCCATTAGTGTAGAAAGCTTGCGATTAATAGCGGGGATTTTCTCAAAAAACTCATGAGCATCTTCAACCGTCATTTCCAGTACTTCATGAATATTTTTGCCTTTGTAAAGCACTTCTAGTGTTTCGCGGTTGTAACGCTTACCAGTACAGATATCGCAAGGAACGTATACATCAGGCAAAAAGTGCATTTCAACCTTGATAACACCATCACCCTGACACGCCTCACATCGTCCGCCTTTAACGTTGAAACTAAAACGACCCACTTTATAGCCGCGAGAGCGTGCTTCTTGGGTGCCTGCAAACAGCTCACGAATAGCGGTGAAGATACCAGTGTAGGTCGCAGGATTAGAGCGTGGCGTGCGGCCGATTGGGCTTTGATCTATATCTATTACTTTATCAAAGTGATCTAGACCTTTAATTTCTTTATATGGCGCGGCTTCTGCGGTTGTAGCACCATTAAGTTCGCTGTGTGCCAGCTTAAATAGAGTGTCATTGATCAAGGTTGATTTACCAGAGCCTGATACGCCGGTAATACAGGTCATCAACCCAAACGGGATACGTAAATCGACATTTTTAAGGTTGTTACCTGATGCCCCGAACAGCTCTAACCATTTATCATTGCATTCATGGCGTTGCTTGGGCACTTCAATGGCTTTAGTGCCACTTAAATATTGGCCTGTTAGTGAATCGGGGTTGTTTATTATATCATCGCGCGAACCTTGCGCTACTACGTGTCCGCCATGTACACCAGCCCCAGGGCCAATATCAATTATGTGATCTGCAGCGCGTATTGCGTCCTCATCGTGCTCTACTACGATGACGGTATTACCAAGATCACGCAAATGTGTCAGTGTGCTAAGTAGGCGGTCGTTATCTCGCTGATGCAAGCCAATAGATGGTTCATCAAGCACATACATTACACCTACTAAGCCTGCGCCAATTTGGCTGGCTAAGCGAATACGCTGTGCTTCACCACCAGATAACGTATCCGCACTGCGCTCAAGTGATAAGTAGTTGAGTCCAACATTAATTAGGAATGACAAACGGTCACGTATTTCTTTAAGGATTTTCTCGGCGATTTGCGCTTTTTGTCCGTGTAATACGAGGGATTCAAAAAACGCCATGGCTTCGCCAATGCTCATGGTGGTAACATGAGGTAACGTCGTTTGCCCAATGAATACGTTACGGGCTTCTTCACGCAGCCGGGAGCCATGACAGCTAGGACATGCCTGACTTGTTTGATACTTACTGAGCTCTTCTCGCACCGAGGTTGATTCAGTCTCACGATAGCGGCGGTTCATGTTATTTAAAACGCCTTCAAATTCGTGGTTACGCGTGATCAAGTCACCCCTATCATTACGGTAATTAAAAGCGATTTTGGTTTTACCAGTGCCTTCCAAAATAACCTTTTGTGCGTCGCTGGATAGATCTTTAAAGGGCACCTCTAAATCAAACTTATAGTGCTCAGCGACCGATTGCAGCATTTGGAAGTAATAAAAACTGCGTTTGTCCCAGCCTTTAATCGCACCGCCGCTGAGGCTAAGTTCTGGGTTTTGTACAACGCGTTGTGGGTCAAAGTACTGACGCACACCTAAGCCATCGCAGCTTTGACAGGCACCCGCAGGGTTATTAAATGAAAATAGCCTAGGTTCAAGCTCCGTCATCGCATAGCCACAGGTTGGACAGGCAAAGTTGGCAGAAAAGATAAGCTCTTCAGTGTTGTCGTCTTCCATATTGGCAACCACAGCGATGCCGGATGAAAGTTCGATGGCAGTTTCAAAGGATTCGGCAAGACGTTGCTGTAAGCCGTCTTTAACTTTGAAACGATCAACAACCACTTCAATGGTATGTTTTTTATGCAGCTCTAATGTAGGAGGATCGGATAAATCGCATACTTCGCCATCAATACGAGCGCGAATGTAACCTTGGCTGGCAAGTTGCTCTAGCAGTTTTACGTGTTCCCCTTTGCGGTCCTTTACCACAGGTGCTAGCAACATTAACTTGCTGCCTTCGGGCTGCTCCAGTACCGAATCAACCATCTGACTAATTGTTTGTGCTGCCAAAGGTAAGTCGTGAGTTGGACAACGCGGTTCGCCAACGCGCGCAAATAGTAGTCGTAAATAATCATAGATTTCAGTGATCGTACCGACTGTAGAGCGGGGGTTATGTGATGTCGATTTTTGCTCAATGGAAATCGCAGGTGATAATCCTTCAATATGATCAACATCGGGTTTTTCCATCAAGGATAAAAATTGTCTTGCATAAGCTGAAAGCGATTCGACATAGCGCCTTTGGCCTTCTGCATACAAGGTATCGAATGCTAACGAGGACTTTCCCGAGCCTGACAACCCGGTTATCACGATAAGTTTGTCTCGCGGGATAGTAAGAGAAATATTTTTTAGATTGTGCGTTCGAGCGCCCCTGACTTCTATTTTATCCATTTTGACCTAACGACAAATTTGATTGGCAACAGTAATAGCGCAACAGTATCGCATACTTTGCCGAAAATTAACTTAACTTTGCTAAACGAACTAAACTAGACATTAGGATCAATCTCAGAGCGATAATTTTGCAACGTTTGAGCTCGATTACAATTAGCTTTTTGTTACTTTTCCAGAGCGCGATAGGTCTTGCGACTACTTCCGATTGTCAATTTATCGTTCGCTTTGAAAATTATTCAGCACAATCTCAACAAGATGATTCTCTTCGTTGGCATGGCTTGGATGTCGACTTTGCAAAGGCATTATTAGATGAAATGGGCTGTAGCTATCGTTTTGTTAGCATGCCTTGGGGAAGGGCACTGAAGATGTTGGAGCAAGGTGGCATTGATTTGATGTTAAGTGTGTCGAAAACGGCACAACGTATGCGTTACGCTTACTTTATTGGTCCACAAAGAATGGAAAATATTGTGTTCGCGACTAACGCTATGAACCCATTTTTTGTCGCTACCATAGAAGATTTATTCTCTCTTCCTATACCCGTCGCTATTCAACGAGGGGCTTATTATGGCTTAGCGTTTGAGCAAAGAATGAAACAAGAAATCGATTCAGACAAACACTTTATTTACGTTGCAGACAATCAGTTAAAGTTAAATTTATTACGCCATGGCCGTATCGCCGGTTTTTTGGAAGAAAAATACAATATCATGTATCAAACGGAGCACAATCCTGACTTCGTTGAAATTGACCTAGCGCCTATCACCATCAATTCTGAACCCGTTTATTTTGCAATTAGCAAGCAAAGCGTAAGTAAAACGCAAATAACCGCATTTGAAGAAGCATTTGAGCGCTTACGCAAAGCAGGGAAATTAGAACAAATCTTAAAAAAGTATAAGTTAGAGTGAGTTTTTTGGTAGACTGTTGCGCGCTGAATTAAGCTGAGTTAACGGGTAATATGTCTAATCAATCTTTAAACCTTCTTGAGAAACGTGCTGCATTATCATTGGCCAGTGTTTTTGCATTTCGCATGCTTGGTCTGTTCATGCTTATGCCTGTCTTGGCTATTTATGGGCAATCATTAGAGCATGTTTCGCCAATGTGGATTGGTCTTGCTATTGGTGCGTATGGTTTGACTCAAGCGTTGCTACAAATTCCGATGGGTTGGTTGTCTGATAAATTTGGTCGAAAACCTGTGATTGTAGGCGGCTTGCTGGTATTTGCACTTGGTTCAGTTATCGCAGCATTGGCTGACTCTATTTATTGGGTCACTGTGGGTCGAGCTTTACAAGGGATGGGCGCGATCGCCAGTGCATTGCTAGCGTTGGCTGCAGATTTAAGTCGCGATGAACAGCGGCCAAAAGTGATGGCAGTGATTGGTATGTGTATCGGGTTAAGCTTTGCTTTTGCCATGTTACTAGGTCCTATGGTCGCTGCAGCATTTGGGATCTCTGGGGTATTTTGGTTAACCTCGATTTTGGCGATATGTGGCATTGTGATCATTTTGTTTGTGGTACCAAGTGCTGTCAACAAAGCACCTAAAGGGGATACCGTTGCTACTTTCTCAGACATTCGAAAACTCAGTCGCCATCCTCAGCTGCTACGTTTGGATTTGGGCGTGATGTTACTACACTTGACGCTAACGACACTATTTGTTGTTTTGCCTGGGCAACTGATTAAAGATGGCTTGAACGCTGATGCTCATTGGCAGCTATACATTCCAGTTCTTTTGCTTGCATTTATATTGATGGCACCGTTGATGATAGTGGCTATTCGTAAGCAAAAAGAAAAAGAAACTTTTTTAGCGTCTATAGTGCTGCTTGTTTTAAGTACATTAAGTTTAATGTGGTGGGCAAACTCCGTCGTTGGTATTGCTGTGTGTATGTTGACTTACTTTATCGCTTTTAACTTTTTAGAAGCGACGATGCCAGCCCTGGTATCGAGAATTGCGCCTGCGTCTCAGAAAGGTTCGGCAATGGGCCTGTTTTCATCAGGACAATTTTTTGGCGCATTTTTGGGTGGTATATTAGGTGGTTACATTGCACAAAATTATGAAGTGAATGCAGTGTTTGCGGCGGTAGCCTGTGTTGGGGTAATATGGCTTATTATTGCATGGCGAATGCAGATCCCACCTAAAAGTAAAATTATCAGTTTGATGACTGAATTGTCTGAGCCTAAGCAAGCACAAGCAGTGGCTGATAAGCTTGTAGCTCTACCCGGTGTGATCGAAGCGATAGTTGTGAGTGAAGAAAACCGCAGCTATTTAAAAGTAGATGATAAGAAATTTGATTTAAACCAAGCTAAGCAAGTGCTTGGCTTGCATTAAAAGTGTGAGGAGAGGGTGCCATGGCACGCGGTGTAAATAAAGTGATATTGGTTGGTAATCTAGGACAAGATCCTGAGGTACGCTATATGCCTAATGGCAATGGTGTTGCAAACATTAGCATTGCCACTACAGACAGCTGGAAAGATAAAAACACTGGCCAGTTGCAAGAACGCACCGAGTGGCACCGAGTGGTGTTGTTTGGCAAGTTAGCTGAAGTTGCTGGTGAATACTTGCGTAAAGGTTCGCAAGTGTACATTGAAGGTCGTTTGCAAACACGCAAATGGACGGATCAAAGTGGTCAAGAAAAATATACTACTGAGATTGTGGTCGATATGGGCGGTCAAATGCAAATGTTAGGTGGTCGTGGTGAGCAGCAAGGTGGTGGGCAATATCAAAATGCACAACAGCAAAGCCAAGGTGGTTATGGTCAACAGCAATATAGCAACCAAGCCCCTCAACAACAGCAGTACGGCCAGCAATCTAATCAAAACCATGGTCAATCGCAACAAAGTGGTTTTGCACCTCAGCAAGCGCCTCAGCAACAAAGTAATGCAAACCAAGGTGGCGGTTTTGCTCCGCAACAAAGCGCACCACAGCAGCAAGGTGGTTTTGCCCCTAAACCTGCACAATCAGGTGGTGCATCTAACCCAATGGAACCGCCAATTGATTTTGATGATGATATCCCGTTCTAATTGGTGGTATAACTAAAACTGTGTAATTAGTTTTTAGAAGCCCTCTGCAGACTTTGTAAATTCAAACTTAACTGAATTTGTGAAGTTCGCAGAGGGCTTTTTTAATGAGTAATCGATTATGGGTAAGGTAATGGCTTTTTGTAAATTAAGTTGTAGATTTAGAGATGAATACCCCCTCAATGGAAAGGACTTTTTTATTTTATAGACTTGGGAAAATACCTAACAAAGCCGCACTTTCATTCGTTTAGTGTACGTTTGATAACTTGAGTTTTGTTGCCTTGTGTACAACACTTAAGCATACATAAGTTGTGTTTGAACAAGGTGGCATTGGTGTACTTGAAGTCTAAAGCATTGCTTCTAAAGGCAGGTTTTTCGTTAGCCACTTTGCTCGCGTTAAATGTTTTATTATTCCATCTCCTTCATTTGCAAATTCATCAGCGGGCCATATCGGTTGTTGAGCGAGTCGCACAATTGCCTATTGAGCTCAGGCGCGAAGAAAATATCAATGAAATAGCACAGCAATATGGGATCAGATACATAGCTGTGCCAGAAGAGGCGGGTAGCGACGCGAGTTTGTTTACCGCCTCGGGTATTACTCTACAGCTGGAGCATCAAAAACCGTACATTCAACATATGTATATCATCACTTTTTTTAATCTTTTATTCATAGGCTTTTTGGCGTTTTTTTATCGCTGGTGGCAAGTCTATAGAGTCAGACCGAAGCGATTTTTATCTAACGAAATTAATCACAGTTTAACAGATAATAGTGCTTTACCCGCTGTGAACCCTAGAAGTGCCGATAGTACCTTGTTTAATGTCTTTTTATTAGTTCGTTGGGCCGTCAAATTGGATGCGGTACTTGATGTGAAAAATCATTTCATTGTGGCCTTGCATAAGCATTTATCTAGCAAATGTCGGTGTTCAATAAAGTACTTAAATTCGGGGGCGCTTGCAGTTACTTATGAACAAGTTGCATGGGGAGATGTTGCTGAGCATGGAAAAAATTTACATGAAATCATGTTTCGTGTTACTCGAGAGCTTAGGCCAGATTTGTCGAGAAAACAGATTAAAGTGGGTGGGTGCTTTTATCAACAAGATGCGGAGCAGGCACATGTTTATCAACTAGCACGTGCAGCTTTAGAAATTGCTGACAATAATGTGTGGCAGCATGTACATATGATGCCACTCAACAAAACCCACGAAACGGCGATGAATAGTAGCGAAGAGGACTTCATTCGATGTATTAGTAATGGACAGTTTGTTTTATTTTTCCAGCCCTTATTTGGTTTTCATCAGCAGGACATTATTCAAAATGAAGCGCTTTTACGAGTTCGGCATGAGCAATTAGGGTTGATTGCCGCAAAGCAGTTTATCCCGCAGTTGCACAGTAAGAAAAACCTTGAGCTGCTTGATAAAGCGATTGTTGAGCATACCGTTATGGTACTTGAGAAAGAAAAGCACCAAGCAAAGGTAAGCATTAACTTACATATTGCTAATTGGTTAGATACAGAGTTTGTACAGTGGTTGGCAAATACGATTCGAGACAGTTCAACCGGACAGCAATTAAGTTTTGAGTTATCAGCGGACGACTATTACAAACATTATGAAAAAATAAATTCGCAGCAACTATTTTTTACTGGGTTAGGTGTATCAGTCATTATTGATCACGTAAGCGAACCACTAATGGTGAACACGCTGAGAGAGAATAAGCAGTTGGAAGCGATAAAGCTGAGTGTTGATCTTGTACATGAATTAGAAAAAAGCAGCCAAAAACAAAAAACGATTAAGCAAATTATATATCAAGGAAAAAGGCTAGGGGTGCCCGTTTATGCGGTGGGGGTTGAGACGCAAGCTGAACTTGATTGTCTCAAAACACTGGGTATAAACGGGGCTCAAGGTTATTACTTTGCAGAGCTTCTACAGCAAATGGAATTAGTCGGGTATTAATTGACGATATCTTAGCCCATCAAGCCCTTGTAGTCCGCCAGTATGAATGGCGATAATGTGACTATTGGGTTCAAAAAAATCAGCCTCCATGAGCTGCCATAAAGCGTAAAACATCTTTCCGGTATAAACTGGCTCTAACGGTAAATGGCACTGCTGCTTCATCACTTTGCAAAATTGCCAAAGCGCTTTGGAAAATTTGCCATAGCCACCATCATGAAAATCGCACCGTAATTGCCAATTTGTTTGCTGTGTAGCTTTGGGAAACAAACGAGCCACTTCTTCTTTCAGATAATGTCCTTGCTTGAGTACGGGGATACCTATGAGTTGCGTATCAATAGAGCAGCCCTTTATCAGGCCTGCTAAGGTACCACCGCTTCCAACAGCACAAACCACATAGTCTGTATCAGGTAAACTGTTGGCGAGCTCTTCTACTCCTATCAAAGCTGCTTGGTTGCTGCCACCTTCGGGTATAAAGTAACAATGTGGGAATTGAGCTTGCAGTGAATCGAGGTAGTTTTGCTGGTGCCTTAGTCGATAGGTTGCTCTGTCGACAACATGTAAGTTCATCTGACATGCATTAGCCATTTTTATGGTGGGGTTATTGCGATCCAGATGGGGCCCTCGTATTATGGCGTTTCCCTGTATAGAAAGTAATCGACTTGCCATGCTTGCCGCATAAAGGTGATTGGAAAATGCCCCTGAAAAGGTAAGAAAAGCATTCTTTTTCTGTTTTTGCATCTCTAAGAGGTTGTATTTCAGCTTTCGCCATTTATTGCCCGCAATATGTGGATGTAATAGGTCATCTCTTTTTACGAACAAGCTTAACTTTTTTTGTTCCAATAGAGGATGGTGTATTTCCTGTAATGGGGACTCAGGCCAGTGGAGTTGTTGTGTGCTCATACTTATGACTGACTTTTTAAACGTATCTTGCCATAATTCTAACAGTTAAAGCGTTAAAATATGAGATGAGCACTGGCAACCCTGTGGTTAATAGTTGTAAACTCAGATAATAATGGCCGAAAGCTTGTGTTTTGCTTTGTAAGTACATAGCATTAAGAACTAACTATAAAAAATAACAAAGACCAAATAATTGCCGCGTTTTTGGGAATGGAATATATGCGAATAGCTTCTTTATCTTTTTTTGTCTCTGCCACTTTGATGGCTGCTAGTGTCATAACGCCTCATACTATGGCGCAAGATACAACGACGGTGACAGCCATTGAATCTCAACTTTCGGTAAAACAAACTGAGTTAGACAACTACACGCAACTACTAGATAAACACCTAAGCGAAGAAACCAGATTACAAGCGCAATTAGAATTGCTGAGAAAGCGCTCTTCTGATTTAGATAAAGAAAAAAATCAAGCGCTTGACGCAATGAACGATATGTACAGACGTTTGATTGACGACCCAACTCTAGACATCTCAGGCGCACAAACCAGATATAAAGACGCTGTTATTAATCATAAAACAAACAAAGATGATATTACGATGCAGCTTGCGGCGATAGCTTCGCACCGTAAAGATATTGAGCAGATCAGAGTCACAAAGCACACTTTAATCAATACGTTAGAGAGCTTGAAAGATCAGTTAAGTACAGCTCGTGTTGAGCGTTTACGAAATGAATTTACACGAGAAGGTACACTAGAAGTTGATCACACAATCAACTGTAAACGTACAGAAACGCTTGCTGCATGCGAACAACGTGGTCAACAGATGGCATTGCAAAAATCAACAAAGCGCTTTGTTGATCAACTGTTTGCAAATCTAACAGAACAGCGCTTGGTAGAACCTAAGCGCAACCTTGCGGGAGCGCAGGTCCAGGTAATCAATAGCCATGTTGTGGATAGTGCATTCAGTGGACAAGGTAATTACAGCGTTAATTTAAGCGTGACTATGCGTGGTGACGTGAATAATAGCCGGCTTTGTAGTTTAATCAGTGTAGATAACCGTTTTTGCGCTGAATATGGTACACCTATGGTCGGTGCCGTTGGTTATCAAACAAACTATCCAACGGTGTATAGTGATAGTCAGTTAACGTTTAGTGAGCAAGCGCAAAGTATTAGCAATGTGCAAGTGACACGCTTGCCTTCAGAACCTGTGATTGAAGTTACGCACTCAACACCAAAGCAGACAACCACACCTAAGCCTCAAGCAACGGTTGAATTAACACTTCGCTCGAATGTGTATGATGACGAGGTGTTTATTAATGGTGTGAGCTATGGCTCAACCAAGTTGTCGGTTAAAGTACCTGTGGGAACTTATGACATTGAGGTGCGTAAATTAGGTTACGAACCATTCAAAAAAACACTGACATTACGAAAGGCCAGAACAATCAATGCTAAGTTGGTAAAAAAGCCTGAGTCGATTGCTGTACCGACACCCAAAAGCGAGCAGGAAAACAAACAAAAATCAGACATAAAGATTGTTTCCACTACGCCGGAAAACAAAGTAGTGATTGTGCCTGCCGGTACTTTTAAAATGGGCGATATTGCTGGAAGCGGATTAGCTAATGAACGTCCTGTTCTTGAAAAAGTGTTGAGTAATTCTTACGGCATGCAGAGCACAGAAGTTACTGTCGCTGAATTTCGTGCGTTTATTCAAAGCACTGATTATGTAACCGTTGCCGAACAGAGCCGAGGTTGTGCGTATTATAAGGATGGTGAGCCTGTTTGGGATATAGATTATAACTGGCGTACACCGGGTTATGAGCAAGCGGATAATTTTCCTGTGGTCTGTGTTTCCTATGATGATGCCAAAGCTTATGCCAATTGGTTATCGGGCGAAAAAGGCGCACAATTTCGCTTACCCAACGAAGTGGAATGGGAATATGCGGCTCGAGCAGGCACTACCTCAGAGTATCCATGGGGCAATGAAATTGGCAAGAGTTTAGCAAACTGTGGATGGTGTGGCAGTGAGTGGTCAAATAAAAGTGCCTCTCCTGTTGGCGAATTTTCACCGAATCACTACGGTTTGTACGATACAGTAGGCAATGTTTGGGAATGGACTCAGAAACGAGCATCTCAAAGTGGAGTGACGGTAAGAGGTGGTGCATGGAATTTTGCACCGAGCTTAGCTCGTGTCTCTACACGGCTAGAGTTAGCGACTGATTTTCGATCAAATTACATTGGTTTTCGACTGGTTCGAGAACGATAACAATTAACGATGGGCGGTATTTACCGCTTGATATAAAGTATTTCTTTAAGGTTACCCAGCCTCATGTTTAAAAAATTACGCGGATTATTTTCAAACGACCTGTCAATCGACTTAGGTACAGCCAACACGCTTATTTATGTAAAAGAAGAAGGTATTGTTTTGAATGAACCTTCTGTAGTCGCTATCAGACAAGAACGTGCTGGTGGTCCAAAAAGTGTTGCATCTGTAGGTACTGCGGCAAAGCAGATGTTGGGTCGTACACCTGGTAATATCAAAGCCATTCGCCCGATGAAAGATGGTGTGATTGCAGATTTCTATGTGACTGAAAAGATGCTTCAGCACTTTATCAAGCAAGTGCACAATAATAACTTTATGCGTCCTAGTCCACGTGTTTTAATTTGTGTGCCTTGTGGTGCGACTCAGGTAGAAAAACGTGCGATACGCGAATCAGCAATGGGCGCAGGCGCAAGGGAAGTGTATTTAATCGAAGAGCCAATGGCTGCGGCAATTGGCGCCGGTTTGCCCGTTTCTGAAGCGACGGGGTCGATGGTTGTCGATATTGGTGGAGGTACTACTGAAGTCGCCATCATTTCACTTAACGGTGTTGTTTATTCATCTTCTGTGCGTATTGGTGGTGATAAGTTCGATGAAGCTATTATTAACTATGTACGTCGTAACTTTGGTAGCTTGATTGGTGAAGCGACTGCCGAGCACATCAAGCATGAAATCGGTTCCGCCTTTAAGAGTGATGAACCAATCTCAATCGAAGTTCGTGGTCGCAACTTAGCGGAAGGTGTGCCTCGTTCTTTCACCTTAAACTCTCACGAGATCTTAGAAGCATTACAAGAGCCGTTAATGGGGATCGTTAGTGCAGTGATGGTTGCCTTAGAACAATCTCCACCAGAGCTAGCTTCAGATATCTCAGCACATGGTATGGTATTGACCGGTGGTGGCGCGTTACTGAAAGACCTTGACCGCTTGTTGATGGAAGAGACTGGTATTCCGGTTGTCGTTGCTGATGATCCATTGACTTGTGTTGCGCGTGGCGGTGGTAAAGCGCTTGAGATGATTGATATGCACGGCGGCGATGTATTTAGTTACGACTAATGAATTTACTATTTGGCCGTACGGTATCGCTGCAGCTGCGACTGACCGTCGCAGTAATGCTGAGTATCATACTTATAGTCGGTGACCGCTTTACGCAAGGTGGTACCATGATCAGGACTAGCCTTCATACCTTGGTTAGTCCTTTGTTGTATTTGGCTAGTATGCCTTATGAAGCTTTTGACAGTGGCGCCAAAAGCTTGCAAACACGAGAGCAACTAAGCGAAGAAAATAATGCCCTCAAACGAAAACAATTACTCCAAAGTGAGCAACTGCAGCAGTTAAAGCTTCTTGAGAGAGAAAACCAAAAACTGAGAGCTTTACTGGGGGCTTCTGCTCGTGAGAAGAATACCCGTTTGATTGCACAGGTACTATCTGTTCACTCTAATCCATACAGCCATCAGGTCGTCGTCAATAGAGGCACGATTGATGGTGTAACGGAAAGTCAGCCTGTCATCGATGAAATGGGCCTGGTGGGTCAACTGACACAAGTTGGAACCACCACATCTCGCGTTTTGCTGATGACTGATATTACCCACGCCACACCCGTACGTATACTGCGCAATGATGTACGTACAGTGGTCGAAGGGATCGGTAAGATCAATAGACTGAAGCTTTCTCATGTACCACATAGCTTAGATGTACGGATTGGTGATGTATTAGTGACTTCAGGGTTAGGTGGTACATTTCCAGAAGGTTACCCGGTCGCAGTTGTCACAGAGCTTAAGCGAGATGAAGGATTGCCTTTTGCTCAGGTATTTGCCGAACCAATTGCACAACTTGACCGTATTCGTTTGTTACTTATTTTAGGACGAACTTCACAAGAGAGCTTGAGCGATGATTAAGCGATATTATTTTTTAATTGCTTTGAGTGTGTTTCTTGCTTTGGTGATGGCATTGATGCCATTGCCTATTTCAGCTGAGCCTTTTAGACCTGATTGGGTATTACTGGTATTAATGTATTGGTCTCTTGCTGTGCCACACCGAGTTAATATTGGCTGGGCTTGGGTAGCAGGTTTACTCATGGATCTGGCGATCGGTGCACCACTTGGGGTCAATTCGCTTACTTATTCGATTTGTATTTATATAACAGTGAGTAATTTTCAGAAGATCAGAAACTTCTCGATTTGGCAGCAGGCTGTGTTAGTAGGCCTATTTTTGACGCTTTATCACCTGTTGATATTTTGGTTAAATCATTTTTTACTGGATGTGTATTTTAGTCCCCATTACTTATGGCCTGCTTTAACGGGGATGCTGTGTTGGCCATGGATCTTTTTATTATTACGAAAATACCGCCGACAGTTTAGGATCCGTTAATGCGTGTGCAATTATACTTAGCTTCCGCGTCACCGAGACGACAGCAGTTACTTAGTCAATTAGGCTATGATTTTAGCCAGTTTTCAGTCGATGCGGATGAAACACAGTTTGATAATGAGCCTGCGCTTGCTTATGTAGAGCGTTTAGCATGTTTAAAAGCCCAAACTGCCGTGACACGTGGCCATGTGGACCGACCCGTATTAGGCAGCGACACAGTTGTTGTTATCGATGATATGGCGCTCGGAAAACCAAAAGATGAAGATGACTTTCGTCAAACGATGAAACGACTGTCAGGCCGCACACATCAAGTTCACACCGCAATCGCGTTGGCAACGAGTGAACGCGTACTCAGTAAAGTGGTCACTACTGACGTCACTTTTAAGCACTTAAGTGAGCAAGAGATCAGTGAGTATTGGCAAAGCGGTGAACCGGCTGATAAGGCAGGTGGCTATGGCATTCAAGGCCTTGGAGGAAAGTTTGTTACTCACATATCAGGTAGCTACTTTGCTGTAATGGGTTTACCCTTGTATGAAACAGATGAACTAATTAAAGAATTTACCGAAGGGTTTTATGAGCAGTGAGCTTCTGATCAATGTTACACCGAGTGAAAGCCGTGTCGCGCTAATTGAAAATGGTGTATTACAGGAAGTACAAGTAGAGCGGATCGGCAACCTAGGTATTGTAGGCAATATCTACTTAGGCAAAGTTAGCCGTGTATTGCCTGGAATGCAGGCTGCATTTGTCGATATTGGCTTGGACAAAGCGGCATTTTTACATGCTTCTGATATTGTCAACAGCGCTTCATTTGAAGAGGGCGTTGATGAGCAACCAGTGAAAAAAGTGCAAGATATCCGCGAGCTAGTAAAGCAAGGTCAATTCATTATGGTTCAGGTGGTGAAGGATCCGCTTGGTACTAAAGGCGCTCGCTTAACGACAGACATTACCATACCGTCTCGTTACTTGGTATTCATGCCGGATGCAACGCATGTTGGTGTCAGCCAGCGTATTGAAACAGAAGAAGAACGTACTCGTTTAAAGAATATTGTATCTCAATACAATGATGAGAATGGTGGCTTCATTGTTAGAACGGCCGCAGAAGGCGCTGCTGAAGCGGAACTCAAACACGATGCTGAGTTTTTGAAAAAGCTATGGAGTAAAATCGTTAGCCGACGCAAAAAAACCAGCAAAGCTTCAATTTTGCATGAAGATTTAAAATTGGCGTTCCGTACTCTTCGGGATTACGTCGGTGAAGATATGGAACGCATCCGTGTTGACTCTAAACTGACATACCAAGAGCTCAAAGTATTTACTGAAGAATTTGTGCCATTACTGGCTAAAGCTTTGGAGTATTACCCCGGTGAGCGCCCTATTTTTGACCTATTCGACGTTGAGAGTGAGATCCAAAAGGCGCTACATCGCAAAGTTGAACTTAAGTCGGGCGGTTATCTCATCATTGATCAAACGGAAGCCATGACTACCGTTGATGTAAACACTGGTGCGTTTGTTGGTCACCGTAATTTAGAAGAAACCATTTTTAACACTAATGTGGAAGCGACCTCTGCAATTGCGCGCCAGCTTAGGCTGCGCAATTTAGGCGGTATTATTATCATTGATTTTATTGATATGGTTTCTGACGAGCACAAGCGCCGCGTACTACACTCACTAGAGACAGCCTTAGCCAAAGACAGAGCAAAAGCTAACATCAACGGCTTATCAGCCTTAGGGTTGGTTGAAATGACTCGTAAACGGACTCGTGAGAGTTTGGAGCACATTCTCTGTGATGTTTGTCCCTCATGCTCAGGTCGAGGTTCATTAAAAACAGTTGAGACGGTGTGCTATGAAATCTTAAGAGAAATAGTACGTGTTAACAGGGCCTATGATGCAGACAAATTTATGGTCTATGCTTCGCCTGCTGTAAGTGAAGCATTGATTAACGATGAATATCATAATCTGGCAGAATTGGAACTCTTTATCGGAAAACAGGTCAGTATTCAAACAGAGAGCTTATATAGCCAAGAACAGTTTGACGTCGTAATGATGTAAGGTGACGTAGCATCTAATGCAAGCCAAGACCATTTGTTTTTTTTGTATCCGTGCAATGTGGCAAATTTTTGCTGTCACACTTGTCATGCTTGCTGTATTGGTTTCCCTAGTTAAGTACAGCTTACCTTATGCCAATGATCACCGTGTAGAAATTGAACGTTTAATTCACGAGCAGTTTGATGTCAGTGTGAGTATTGGCTCTATCAGTGCCAGTTGGGAAGGAAATGGTCCGGCATTGGTGCTGGAGAATTTGACTTTCGTGGATAATCAAAGCGCGCCAATCGCTTTGTCTATTGCCAAAACTAGCTTACAACTCAATCTATTGGAATCGTTAAAAAACTGGCAGTTACGTTCAAACTACTTTGTATTGGATGGCTTTTCTGCGCAAGTTGATGTGCCCAAATTGGCAGAAGCGAATAATTCAAACGACTCCAACTTTGAACAGCAAGCGCTTATAGAAAGCTTATTTTTAGGTGAAACTGGACATTTTTCAATTCGCTCCAGTCAGCTTAATTTAAAAATGAAAAGCGGATTGCAGCATACGCTTTTACTCAATGACCTCACTTGGCAGAACGATTTGAATAGCCATAAAGGTGAAGGTGAGGTGGCGATCCCTGGACTGCAACAAGGGCACTTTTCAGCTCGTTTGAGTTTGAGTGGCGAGACATTGCGGGAGCTAGCTGGGCAAGTCTACTTACAGGCAGAACATGTGGATATTGCCGAGTGGTTAACGGAGTATCTGGCAACACAGGAAAAGCATATATCAACTGAGCTTAACGGTGAGCTTTGGCTCTCTTTGAATCAAGGAAAAGTTGAACAAGTTACCCTAAATACGTTACCAAGCAAGATGCAATGGCGGGAACAGGGGGAAGCCCATGTTTTAGAGATTGAGCAGGGCAAAATAAAATTAGTGCCTGATGACGCTCAATGGCAGTTAAACAGCGCTGAGTTTAAGTTTTCTGCTGATGGTGAACCATTTTCTCCAGTCAAATTTCAGGCCAAGTTTTCAGAGTTTGATAAGCAGATCTGGTTTGAAGATATCAGCTTAGGATTGCTTCGGGAGTTTGCGTTACTTGCTCGCGCAGACTGGGCTAAAGAACTCGATGCAACAGATATTTCAGGTTCAGTACAAGGTAAAATTACCTTATCGGCTCAGCATGACTATCCACAAATATGGTTGCATATCGAAGCACTCAAATGGAATAGCTTTGATGGAATACCCGGTATGGAGAACGCGCGTGTTGAACTTAATTGGCAAAATAATGCGGGTGTTGTCAGCCTATTTAGCGAAAATGCGCGATTAGACACGGGCTCAACATTTCGTAAGTCTTTGGCATATGAACAGCTCAATGCAGAAATACAGATCTATCAACAGGCAAGTGAATGGCAATTAAGTAGTGGCAATATTTGGTTTAATAATCGTGATCTGACAGTTGCCGCAGAAATGACATTGCGCATGAGCGAACAGCCTGAACTTGATTTGTATGCGGAAGTGATGGGAGGCAATGCTCATACTGCGGGAGACTACTTTCCACAAACAGTGATGTCTAAAACACTGATTGATTATCTAAACCGAGGCTTAGTTGCTGGAAAGCACCTCAGTAGTCGAGTATTGCTGTCTGGACCTCTGGCCAATTTTCCGTTTGAACAAGGTGAAGGGCACTTTGAGGTCCTGTCAGATATTGTCGATGCAGAGTTTTTATTTGCACCCGACTGGCCAACAATTACGAATGCGGATGCAGAGTTGCATTTCGTGAACGAACGAATGGACATATATGCGAAGTCGGGCTCGCTCATTAACCAAAAGCTCAGTGTGCCGGTTGTTATCACTTTGCCAAATTTAAATCATGCCGATAACTTATATGTTGATATAAAGCACACGACGCAAGCCCAGTCTCTGAAAGGCTTTTTCCAGCATACACCATTGAAAGACCCCCTCGTGAATGTACTGGATGTGGTCCAAGCATCTGGTGATGTGACGGGCGGCATTAAACTAGACATAGATTTACACACATTAGGGGTTCGTGCCGAAGGGCGTGTTGAGCTAGATGACACAGATGTATTTCTCGCTCAACCAGGGTTACAGCTTTCACAAGTCAATGGTGTTGTACAATTTGTGGATGATCGTATTGAGTTAAAGCAAACGCAGGCTAATTGGCTTGGTATGCCTATGCTCATTGATGTTCTAGGTGATGGCGATAAAAATCATTATGGGGTTGATATAAAAACCAGCTTGCAGGCACAAGCTGATAAGCTGCTTGTGTATGCAGATGGGCTATTGGATGGTTACTTAGATGGCGACAGCGAGTTAAACACGCATATTAAGCTAGATTTTACTGAGCAGGGTTTTAACTATCTCGCTAAATTTAACTCCGATTTATATGGCGTGAACAGCTATTTCCCGGCACCTTACAATAAATCTTCTGAACAGAGTTGGTTGCTAAGCGGTGAAGTTCAGGGGGATGATATTTCAAATTTGATCACTGCAAACATCGCAGACAAGCTGTTCTTTAGCGGTATTTTAGGCAATGATTCAGGGCAAATAAGCCAGGCTCAATTGAGTATTGGCTCATCAAATCAGAGCCTTGCGGGTAAAGGATTTCAAGTAAACATAGTTCAAGATGACGTGATATTGGACCCTTGGTTGGACTTTATTGACAGACTGATTAACTTACCCAAGGCTCAGGAGTCAGCATCAACAATTTTGCCTCCTCTGGCGCTTATTCGTGGCCAGTTTGAACAAATTCGTGTTGCCAATATGCCCTTTAATGATGTTGAGATGCGTTTATTTGCAAGTCCTGATGGTATGACGGCACGTATCAATGCAAAAGAAGCTCGGATTTCAGCGCTCCTGCCACCATCGGGCTCTAGTCGGCCGATAAAAATAGACAGTGACTATTTACGTATAAACTTTGTTGAGACTGACGCTGATGTAGATAAGCGGGAAGATGATCTAACTTGGCTCACACGCGTTCCTGCTATTGAATTCAATTGTAATGATTGCAAAGTACAAAGCTATCAACTAGATAAAGTGACCATATCGCTATTTGGTGATGGTACACAACTACAGATCCCTGAGTTGGTGGTTGATAAAAATGAGCATGTGTTACGAGGTAAAGGCCACTGGCAAAATGGTAAAAGCTACTTTGATGGGATCATGAATAGTAAGGATATTGGAGAGTTATTTGATGAATTTGATTTAACTTCAACCATTAAAGATTCAAAAGCGAATGTGGCTTATCAGTTGGAATGGCAGGGTGCGCCATATGAGTTTGATACTCAGAGCTTGAAAGGGGAAGTAAATTGGGAGTTAGGCGAAGGGCATCTTGCTGAGATCAGCGATCAGGGAGCTCGAGTATTTTCTTTGTTGAGTTTAGACTCGCTGATCAGAAAGCTGAAGCTCGATTTTAGAGATGTCTTTTCTAAGGGGTTCTTCTACAACCAAATGAAAGGCAGCGTGCAGTTGGACAAAGGAATAGCCTATACCAAAGACACCAAGTTGGACGGTGTGCCCGCCGATTTGAGTATTCAAGGCTACGCTAACCTCAATACACAAGAGATCAACTATGACTTATCAGTTGCACCGCAGGTTACCTCAAGTCTTCCAGTGATAGTTGCTTGGATGGTGAACCCTGTGTCTGGGCTTGCTGCACTGGCCCTGGATAAAGTGATCCATTCGGCCCGCGTTATTTCGGAAATTAAATTTAAAGTAACCGGCACAATGAGCGAACCGGTTGTGCAGGAAATCGACCGTAAAAGTCGTGAAGTTGAGATCCCGCAAGCTGCACAAAATCAGCCGCCAGAATCAGAGCCAGTCAAAGCTCCAGAAACGAAACCAAACGTAGTGCCTGTGACAGGCTAGCGCTCATAAGCAATTATTTTGGAGTCTAATAGATGTCTTTTCCCCGTATTGTTGCCTTACAAATGTGCTCTACAATGGATCCTGAGGTGAATTTTTTAGTATTAGAAAATAGCTTACAAGAAGCCGCGTTTTCTAGTCCCACATTAGTTTGTTTGCCCGAAACTTGGCTTGCATTTATGCAAAATGGAGAGCAGTCTTTGCTGTTTGCCAAACAGTATGAAACTTGGGTAGAGCGATTGGCTACATTATGTAAAGTGCATAAAGTTTGGCTCTCAGCGGGTACAATGGCTGTTCAAGGTGAGAATGGGCGTTACTATGCGGCAAGTTACTTATTTAATGATGAAGGTGAAGTGGTCGCGCGTTATAACAAGATTCATTTGTTTGATGCTGAAATAGCCGATGGTAGCTCAGGTTATCGAGAATCTCGTTTTACCATTGCTGGGAGTGACATCGTGGTGGTCGATAGCCCGTTTGGCAAAATAGGCTTAAGCGTGTGTTATGATGTGCGATTTACTGGACTTTACCAAAAGATGCGCCAATTAGGTGCGCAATTGTTATTAGTACCCAGTGCATTTACTACCGTAACTGGAGCGGCTCATTGGCAACCGTTATTACGGGCAAGAGCGATTGAAAATCAGTGCTATGTGGTAGCAGCAGCACAATGTGGCGAACATGAAAATGGCCGCAAAACCTACGGACATAGCCTAATATTATCTCCATGGGGAGAAATAATGGCCGATGCTCAAACTAATCTGGGCATGATCAGCACCTATATCGATCTCGCTCAGCTAGAGCAGATCCGCGCCGACATGCCGATACAGGCACATAATCGATTTAAGAGCGAATTTTATGAATAGCGTTGAACAGAATTTATTAACCAACAGCCAGCTAACGAGAGAGCAGCTCGAACAAACGCTCAGTTATATTCATCAGCATAAGGTGGATTATGCCGATTTGTATTTTCAGTCAAGTCATCATGAAACTTGGGTACTAGAAGACGGCTCGGTTAAAGAGGGCAGTTATAACATTGAGCGGGGGGTTGGAGTTCGTGCTGTTGCTGGTGAGAAAACGGGGTTTTCTTATTCAGATGCCATCAATATCGAAGCATTAAATAAAGCGGCTATGGCGGCACGCAGTATTGCACAAGCGGGTGAAGACAAAAAAGTACAAGTGTTTTCGCAAGTGAGTGCGTCGCAACAATTTGGGCCTGTTCAACCGATCCAAAGTATGACAGATGTTGATAAAGTAGCGCTATTACGTGAGGTTGAAAATGCCATTCGCGAGTTAGCCCCTGATGCACAACAAGTTGTTAGCTCAATCTCAGCGGTTTATGAAGAAGTCTTGATCGCGGCCAGTGATGGGACGTTCGCCACTGATATTCGCCCTCTCATTCGTTTAAATTGTTCTGTATTACTTGAAAAAAATGGCCGTCGCGAACGTGGTAGTGCAGGTGGTGGCGCCCGTTTAGATTATGGCTATTTCAAAGAACTGGTAGATGGCAAACCGCGCTGGCTTGGCTACGCGCAAGAAGCTGTGCGCCAAGCAAAGGTTAACCTTGATGCGGTAGATGCACCAGCGGGCACGATGCCTGTTGTATTGGGTGCAGGATGGCCAGGAGTGTTACTCCATGAAGCCGTTGGGCATGGTTTAGAGGGAGACTTCAACCGCAAAGGCGCATCGGCGTTTAGCGGTAAAGTTGGTGAGCAGGTTGCTTCAAGTTTATGTACTGTAGTTGACGATGGCACGATAGCTAATCGTAGGGGGTCATTGAATGTTGATGATGAAGGCACCCCCGCAGCTTACAATGTACTTATTGAAAATGGCATATTAAAAGGTTACATGCAGGATAAGCTCAATGCTCGACTAATGGACGTTGCACCCACAGGTAATGGCCGCCGTGAGTCTTATGCACATCTACCTATGCCTCGTATGACCAACACCTACATGTTGCCGGGTCAAGACTCGCAAGCTGATATTATCAGTAGCGTTAAGAAAGGTATTTTTGCACCAAACTTTGGTGGTGGTCAGGTAGACATTACCTCAGGTAAGTTTGTGTTCTCTGCCTCTGAAGCCTATTTGATTGAAAACGGTAAGATTACCACGCCGATAAAAGGAGCGACTTTAATCGGTAATGGACCTGATGTAATGAACAAAATATCAATGGTAGGTAATGATTTGGAGCTCGATAGGGGGGTGGGTGTTTGTGGCAAAGATGGCCAAAGTGTCCCTGTTGGAGTGGGCCAACCAAGCCTTAAAATTGATGAAATAACCGTAGGTGGTACTGCCTAGCATTAACCAGACTGTAATGGCGGGCTTATTGTGATTATGCGACTCTGTAACTAAATCTGTGTAACTGCCTATTATTAATCCTTAAAAAGGGTTTAGGATAGGCAATGATGAATAAGAAAGAACTGGAAGCG
>NZ_JBSVEM010000030.1:0-43695 GCF_056312285.1 Pseudoalteromonas sp. ABE4_541 | reverse complement strand
TAGTGCGTAGCGCTCCGTGTCAGTGGGGTCGCATTATAGGGCGTTCCTTTTTTTGATCAAGCGTTTTTTAAAGAAAATTAAGAAAAACACAACAACCGCTCAAAAAGCAGTCTAACCCTGCTATTTTTGAATAAATAATATTCATTTGATTCGGTTGTACGTTCTAATTTCAATAATTCTGTATTGATACGCCTTCATCGTTTCTGCGTACAATGCTCAAATTGGAATTGTTGGACATCTCAGGGTTAAAAAGTATCGTGCCTGCTTGAGTATACCTGTATCCTATAAGCCTGTTGTTAGCGATTCATCAACAGCCCTGATGAATCGCGCTGAAGAATTCAATACCTTATGGGTTGTCTACTCGACTCCAAAAGCACTTCCTCGAATTTGAACGAGAATCATACATCCATGTATAGCTACAATTACTGTCATAACTATATCTACCAACATCTATTTTATAGGGGCCAAAAGATACACCTTGTAAAGACTGAAAGCGCCCGTTGTATAACAAAGAGAAATGAAGATGCGGACCGGTCGACGAGCCTCCTTGACACAGGGCCACGTTTTTCTGACTAGCATACGTGCCAATCCTTTGGTTCTTATCGACCCAGTCACCATCGCGCACATCAATCCCGTCCATGTGATAATAGTTAGTTGCCCACCCATCTGGATGAGTCACTCTTAACTGACAGCGAGAAAATACTGAGACTTTACCATCATGAGCTGCTGTAACACTGTAAGTTTGCCCTCCCCAACTAGGCCAATCATAAGATACATCGATTGATGATAAAGGATAGCCTGAGCCTGTGTGTGAGTGTGGCCCATTTGGCATCCAGCTATATCCCGCCCGCCATGGCCATTGCATTTGTGGTATTGCTGAAATGTTGAGCGTATCAGATTTAGCTTGTTGACCAAACCAAGTGTAGTATTGCTCTTGCCACTGCGCTATTTGCTTTTTATCACCAACCAATGCAGCAATAGCATACGATGCAGCATTTGTACTTAATACGCTTTCTGTATCAAAATGATAAAACATTTGTGATAAGTGATCTGCCACTACCTTTATTTCTTGTCGATAAAGGTCAATTAATAGCTCACTGGCCTCCAGTGTAGGAGACCAATTTTTTGATATTGCCATTGTCGTAAGCACAACCCGCGGATCTACTCCAAAAGCTCCACTCCAATGCAACAATGCTTCTTCCAAGGGTAACCACTGAGGATGCTCTGAAAAATATTTCGACATAACAAATGGGTGCATTACCGGTCGATATACAAAGTTATTATCATCAACCAATATAGACACGCTTGCAGTTGATAAAAATGCTGAATCATATTTTCCAACATCAATATCAGGCATAAGTGAGTGCGCCATTCCTTGTACGCTAAACGATAAACCAAAAAGACATATGAGTGTTTTCATTATTCCCTCCGTTCGAACTGAATGACCGATAAACTTGTTCAGACAACTCACATATGGGCACAAAACACTGCATCTCATGAGCGATTGCTCTAACAACCTTGTTACTGCATAGAAGCACCGACTCCTAACTAAGGTCACAAACAGCTGTCCCTACAGGCGTGAAAAACCACCAACAAAACATATCGACGTTTAATAACCTCCGCAAAGGTTAAATTAGTGTAACAATTATGAAATAACAAGAATGATAGTTTCGTTAGCTGTAAATGAATCTGAACGTTCCTTTTTACAGTACCTTTAGTGGAAATTAGAAAGGAAATATGGCTATTAAATTAAACGTTATGCTTCAGATGGTAGGAGATAGAGTGTGAGTAAAATGCCGCCAAAGACAGCGGCATTTTTACATAACAACTAAGTTCTATACTTTATATTTTGCAACCGCATCTTTTAGCACCTTCGCTTGCTCAGCAACTTCTTCACTACTTTGAGCATTTGCATTTGCATGCTGAGAAGCGATTTGAGCAATATCACGAATACGAACCACATTTTTATTCACTTCGCTCGCTACCTGGTTTTGTTCATCAATAGCGGTTGCGATATGTGTGCTCATGTCCATGATGGTTTGCACATCCTCAGTGATCATGCCCAACAACTCTCCCGCCTTTTCAGCCTGAGAAACACTTTCTCCACCTTGGTCTCGACATTGCTGCATTATATTCACCACTTCGCGCGTACGTTGCTGCAATGTAGAAATGATACTTTCTATTTCTTGAGTTGAGTCTTGGGTACGCTGTGCTAAAGAACGAACTTCATCGGCAACCACTGCGAATCCACGACCTTGCTCGCCTGCTCGCGCCGCTTCAATTGCCGCATTTAGCGCCAATAAATTTGTCTGCTCAGCGATCCCTCTGATCACATCAAGCACAGACCCTATCGTTTCACCATCTTTTTCAAGCTGGGATACAACGTCAGAAGCACCGCTCAAAGATTCAGAAAGCGCGATAATATGTTTAATCGTTGCATCCACTTCATGACGACCTTGTTGTGCATTGTTGTTAGTAAACTCTGCTTTTTGTGAGGCCGCTTCAGTATTATGAGAAATATCTTGAATGGTTGCCTGCATTTCAGTAGCTGCCGTGGCGACCATATCAGCTTCATGAAGCTGTTCGTTCATTCCAGCACTGGTTTGAGCTGTGGATTCAGTCAAATGAGAAGTCGCATCATTAATTGTTTCTAAAGCAGAATTAACTTCAGAAATAAGGATCTTGAAATCATTGATAAGGCTATTGAAGTCACGTGTCATGATGGTAATTTCATCATTTCCACTTTGCTCTATCAACAGTCCTAAGTTGTTCTCTCGGCGGATCCGTTCAATAGTAAGATACACTCTCTCTACTGGTTTAATAATAGAGTTGCTGGTTGATAACACCAACAGCATTACAATAACCGCCGCTATCGCAAAAATGATAAACGCGATGTATTGCACACTCGATGCAGTATCCGCAATAGCCTTTTTGGTTTGCGTTACAACATCCGTCACCAATTTATCGCTTTGTTCAACGCTTTCCTTCATTTTACCTAAAGCGCCATCGGTCAGACTCAAGCCCAGCTGTACTTGCGCATCAACCAGATTATTAAATTTGGTATGATATACATCGAGCAGTTCAAGTAACTTTGACTCATAATCCCGAGGAAACCCGGCTGACTTTATTTGCTGTGCAAACTTCGGCACAATCTCAGAGAGTTTGGCTTGATATTTGGTATCAAGACGTAACATAAAATCTTTTTCTGCACGACGCAGCTGCAGCATAGTGACAAGCAGCTCATGATTTTCGCGCTCTTTAAGTAACGTTTCAACTTCATGAACAGCCCCTCTTAATTCACCATAAAGTGCATCTTTAGGATGTAGGCCGATCTTTTTCTGTAATTTTACAACATTTTGAAAGTCTGAATTATATTGCTCCGCAAGTCGCTTGAATTCCGCGATTTTACGCTTATCAATATCAAACTCCTCAAACACTACTTCCAACAGAGTAATGGTATTTTTGAGTTCTGTGTACTCTTCATCAAACTCTTCAAGCGCTTCGACTTCTTTATAAAAGAGAAAGTTTTTCTCATGCTTTCGCATGGTTAACTCGCGGACATCCAGCTCCTTTGAATATTGAATGCCATCGTTTAAACGAAGCATAGTTTTTGCCTCGTACATGATCACAAAAAGCATCACCACTAGTGCAACACCGACAACAAGCGCATTGAGTTGCAGCCGTCGCTTAATTGTAAGATTTTCTAATAATGCCATACTGTTACCTACACATTGTTCTACTAGGAGTAGTATAGCTCAGAAGCTCACTTAGTGCTTACGTTAAAATAATCGAACTAGTGAGCTTGATCAATTATGCGGCATTTGACACCTTTTGTTGAACTGATTGCCACAATAATTGATGCAGTGCACCAACATCATGCCACTGTTTGCCAACCAGCCAATTTACTAATGGGGTAGGATCTGATGGGAAATGAACAACCTCCGCCATTGGCTGTTCCAAAAATTCTTCCAACGCATTAGAGCTTAGATAATGCATCACTTTGGCTCTGCCCATTTCTTCTAAAGTGGACGCATTAGATAATTGCTCAAATTGGCCACTAAGAGGCTTTAATAATAGCTTTTTACCAAATTTCATGGCTTCACTAGAAAGTTCAAAGCCCGCATTAGCAACTACTCCACTAGTATTCACTAAATCTTTCAAAAAACCTTCACGGCTTGGCGCGCGTAAATGAATGTGTGCCAAAGACTGGTTCTGTGCATCTGGGTGATAGCAATAAAACTCTTTATCGGGAAAATCTTTGAGTAATTCAAGGATCTTATTTAAATCTTCAAAAGGTAAATAAACTAAGACTTTATTCGCGATTGATTGACACTGGTTATTTGGCGCTTCGTAAGGAATAAAGGGTGGAATGATATTGTTTGCATACGGCTGCCAATGCACACCGAGGTAAATATCAGCAGGTGCAAATTGCTTAATAAAAGTTCGTTTAAATAAACCGCCACCTTCAACTGGTACTTCTGGCGATAAAAACGCAGCTTGATGACTCATTGCAATAACAGGTACCTTCGCGAGCTTACCAGCCCAAGCTGTTATTGGCTCAAAATCATTGAAGATCAAATCATACCCAGATACATCCAGTTGACGTATATCTTTGTAAAGACGGAATAACTTTAATTGCCTTAAGGTATCAAGTTGATTAATTTTCCCACCTTGAGATGCAAAACTGATGCCTTCTCGTGTTTGATAGTCACCAAATACATCCATGTCAAAATACTTATTTTTTGCTCTTCCAGAAAACAAGTAATCTACCTGAATGCCATGTTGCGCAAAACAAGACGCCATAATTCGGGCTCGAGTCGTATGTCCATTTCCCGTCCCTTGTACTCCATACAAAATCTTCATAGCATTCCTACAAAACCAATTGCCAAACTAGCGCACCCCACGCCCATTAATGCACCAACAACGACATCAAGAGGGTAATGCACACCAACCACGACCCTAGATAAAGATACGCCAGATGCCCAAACCATCAACGGAATGGACAAAATAGGCAAATGCTCCATTAAGCAAGTCGCATACAACCATGCTCCAGCACTATGGCCTGATGGTAGACTAAATTTGTCTCCAGGTGTCAACAGCGCCTTTTGCGCATAACAGTCACATGGTCGAACTCGTGCAATGCGCTTTTTCAAATAAAAATACAATGGACGTTCTAGAGCAAACGCCAAAATAGCTGTCAGTGCGAAGGTCTGCCCTAGCTGCTCAAGAAAAATCGCACAAGACAGCGCAAGCAATACATAAAATCCGCCATTACCACTTTTTGATAACCCTAGGGCGACAAGTCGCCACCAATGCTTTGGACTCGGTGTAAAAACCGCAAAGTATAAAGCTGTATCGAGTTCTGCTATTTTGCTCTTCATGAGTTTAGCCCACACGTTGTGTATAAATTCAGCATAGAAGAGCTAAATAACAAAAACGTGACATTTTCAAGACACAAATATGTAAGTTGCTGTTTATCATTGCTAAGGTGTGATATGGGAGTATACTGACCCTGACTTGTGTTATTTTCAGAGGATAAAAGAATGGATTACAACACTTCCGATTTATGTGATCACTTTCCCGACGTAGTTGACGTACTTGAACCTATGTTCATCAATTTTGGCGGTCAACCTTCATTTAGTGGTCGCATTACGACTCTAAAGTGTTTTGAAAATAACGAGCTGATCCAAAGTGTACTTGAGCAAGATGGAGCTGGCCGAGTGTTGCTTATTGATGGCGGAGGCTCTACACGACGTGCTTTGATCGATATCGACTTAGCTGAACTTGCCGTGGAAAATAACTGGCAGGGTATCGTTGTATACGGCGCAGTACGCCATGTAGATGAACTGGAAGAATGTGATTTGGGCATACAAGCTATTGCCTCAATTCCGGTTGCAGCAGACAGTGAAGGTGCTGGAGAGCAAGGTATCCCTGTAAACTTTGCTGGTGTATCTTTTTTCGAAGATGACTACTTATATGCCGATAGTACCGGTATTGTTATCTCGGCGGAAGAGTTGCTATTAGAACCCGAAGAGCAAGAATAATTTGCATGGCTAATTGGTTACAAGTTTATAGCGAGGTTGATATTGCTCGCCTTGCGACTGCCCGTGAAAATGAACCGCGCTTTTGGCAAGCGCTCACTTTTTTGGACCCCAATGCACATGTTGAAGCGGCGCTAAAAGATGCTATGGCTTTTGGGATCAAGTATGTATTGATTGCAATTAATGAAGATATTGGTCCGCGCGCAAATTGTGGTAATGGTGGAGCAACACTTGGATGGCAAGCATTTTTAAAGCGCTTTTTAAACTTACCTTGTAATGAGTTTCTTACTCCCAGCAATGTTTTGCTATTAGGCGAGATAATCTGCGACGATCTTCAGCTTGCTAGTGAGAGGCTAGATAATAAAGATCCACAACATCTGAATGAACTCAGAGCACTATGCAGCCAGATTGATGAACGTGTCGATTATGTTTTAAACATGGTATTTGCGGCAGGGCTTGAGCCTATCATTATTGGCGGTGGACACAATAATTGCTATGGCATTTTAAAATCACTGTCACAAGTCAGTGAAACAGCCTGTCACGCCATCAATTTTGATCCACATGCGGATTTCCGTGCTTTAGAAGGCCGACACAGTGGTAATGGTTTTCATTATGCTTATCAACAAGGGTTCTTATCTGATTATCATGTCGTTGGCATGCATGAACAAAAGAACAATCAAGCAATTGTGAATGCTTTAAGAGCAGCCAACTTTAGCTATTCAAGCTATCAAGAGATTTTAGTTTCCAGAGCATACAGCTTAACCGAAGCGTGTGAGATAGGCTTCAAGCGGTTTGCCAGTGCTGCACCTTTGGGCATTGAAGTCGATGTCGATAGTATTAGTTATATGCCCGTAAGTGCCTTCACTAATTGCGGATTTACTGTCAATGACGCAGAACATTTCGTGTATTTGGGCGCAAAGCAACCCAATGCGCGCTATTTACATCTCTGCGAAGCTGCACCTGGCAATCACCCTCAAGGTATAGAACAAGGCACTGTAGAAGCTGGACAGGTGCTCAGCGGTTTAGTGTGTAGCTACCTTAAAGGCAAAGCATCTTAGGAGGTATTAAAAGCCTTTAATTTAAGCAAAGGCCATACCTCAAAGATAAACACGCCCTAGCTATTCTGCTCAAAATACCATTGGTGCACCCAGCTCATAAGTCCTTTGCTACTTATGGGCTGTCCTAACAAGTGCCCCTGAATGGCTTCGGGGTTAAATTTATTAGCAAAATCTAACTGCTGTTGGTTTTCAATACCACCACAGATAATTTTAACGCCCCTTTGTCGTTGCATAGCAAGCAACTCAGCAACAACATGTTCTATCCCCTCAGGCTGAGGTTGGCAGGTGAGTGAGGAAGCCAGTTTGACATAATCAACATTGAGATCCGCCAATGCCGTCAACACAATTGGCGACTCACCAAAACGATCAATACCAACATGCACACCCATTTCCCTTAACTTTGCAATGCGAAGCTGGTTATGAGAATTAGCTGAGGCCAAAGTTGACGGTGCATATTCAAGGTGTAGATCACCGCTTTGCAAATGATGCTCTAACAATACTCTATTCATAAAGCGAATAAAGTCCTCTTGTAGCATTTCAGAGCCAAACACATTAATACTCAAAGGAATATTAAAGTTCTCCATCTTCAATGCCATGGCCATTTCAGCGGCACGTTCAACCATAAAGTAAGCGACTGGCATGGCAAGCCCAGCTAAACGAATATCATCAATAAACTGCTCCGCGCTTAATAGGCCTAGTTTCGGGTGAGGCCAGCGTAACAACAGTTCTATAAAAGCGATCTCCCCTCTTTGTTTTTTAAATGCAGGCTGGAAGTAAATTTCAAATTCTTCTTGTACAGTGATATTAGCCAGCTCTCTTATTCTCGCTCTCTTTTCAAACTGGCTGATTTGCATATGTTGTTGGTAGGGACACACTATATGGTCAGGTAAACTATCCAAAGCGAGGTAAGCACACGCAATTAAATTATCAAATTGGCCCGACTCTTCATAGCAATTCACATAACTGGCTCGCGCAGAAACCTCAAGTGTACAGTTATTCACATAAAAAGGCTGAGCAGTACTAAGCAGAATGTCATCAATCAACTGTTCATGCAAAGATGGGTTATTTGTCGTATTACACACAAAAGCAAAATACAGACCGCCTAAATGAGCAACTCTAGAAATAGAGTCTCCACACGGGATAGAAAAAATATGCTTATCATGTAGTTGCTGCTTTATCCGATTTGCCGACTCGGCAAGTAAGGTATCACCGAACTCTCGCCCAAGATGTTTATTGACTTGTTCAATCCCTTCTAAAAACACAATCACCATCATGGCGGGACCAGGGTCTAGTTGTCGCTGTGTTTGATAGGCTTCTCGTAAACTGGCTCGATTAGGCAACCCTAGGGTATCACCGATGATACCTACTTTTAGGATAGGCCCTCTTTGCACTTCATTCTCATTTTGATTGGTCAGGTACAATAAACCCAAATAGATTGGCAATAGTGATAGTGCTGATAAACTCAGTGGCCACAGATAGAGCATAGCACCAATGAGCAATACAACATTGATAACGAACGCTGCGACTGTCAGTTTTATCAGAAACGAAATAGAGTGAAAAAGCGCATAAATAAAATAAACAATGGGTATTGCGCTTAGCAGATATAAAGCAAAGGGTGAGTAAAGAAAAACAAGTGTGAGCGCGACTCCAAAAAGTACTGTATGAAGCATTTTTAGCAGTACATCTTTTGTTAACAGAATCAACGCTGTTCCCGACGTGCCAATACCGCCCAGCAATATCGCTTGAAGCATAACAATAGGCAGCGCAGTTGCATCACTGTATGCATGCGAAACTAAAGCAGACCAGAAAGACGACTCTACAACCACCTATTTTCCACAAGCTAATCTGTCAATATTGAATAAGTTTACCCGAGATCCACAAATTTGATAGGTCACTAATCCCAAATTGATAACTTAGTTCGGCTGGATGCGTCACATCCCATAGCGCCATATCGGCACGCATCCCTACTTTTAAAACCCCGCGATCTTGTAAACCCAAAGCTTTTGCCGCATTCACCGTCACGCCCTGTAGCGCTTCTAGCGGTGTCATTTTGAACAAGGTACAAGCCATATTAAGCATCAACCGTAATGAGCAAAGTGGCGCAGTGCCTGGGTTAAAATCGCTCGCAATGGCCATAGGTACTTTGTGTTTTCTCAATAGCTCTATTGGCGGTAATTGCGTTTCGCGTAAAAAGTAGAACGCACCTGGTAACACAACGGCAGTCGTCCCCGCTTTTGCCATTGCTTGAATGCCTTGTTCATCCAGATATTCAATATGATCAGCAGACAAACCAGCAAATTCTGCTACCAGCTCACTGCCATGTTGATTAGATAGTTGCTCTGCGTGGCATTTTATCTTCAAGCCAAGTTGCTGCGCCTTTTCAAATACTCGTTTTGTTTGCTCAAAGCTAAAGCCAACGTTTTCACAAAATGCATCTACGGCAACTGCCAATTCCTGCTCTGCAACTTTGGGCAACATCTCTTCACATACGAGTGTGATATAGTCATCGGCTCTATCTTTGTATTCAGGTGGAAGAGCGTGCGCCCCTAAAAATGTGCTTTGAATATCAATCGGATGATGCGCATTCAGTTGCTTGTTCACTTCTAAGAGCTTTATTTCATTCTCACTATCAAGACCGTAACCCGACTTACTCTCAACGGTTGTTACGCCTTCACGCAGCAAGCTATTTAATCGTGTTTTTCCTTTCACGAATAGTGTTTCTAGATCGGCTTGTCGCGTTGCTCTTACCGTACTTGCAATGCCGCCACCTTGCTGCGCAATTTGCTGGTAAGACACACCATTGAGGCGCTGCTCAAATTCTCCAGCGCGGTTGCCAGCAAAAAGAATATGGGTATGACAATCAATCAACCCTGGTGTCAACAAACGCCCTTTTGCGTCGTGTAATGGCGTATTGAGTGCGTCAAATTCTGGCATAGCTTGTTGCTCGCCTAACCACACAATTTTGCCTTCTCTCACCATGACCGCGCCTTGCTCTATCAAGCCATAAGCAGCAGAAATAGCAGAGTCCATTGTTGCGACAGTCGCGTTAACAATCACAAAGTCTACATTGAGCATAACGTTCTCTTTAAAATTAAAACTGCTACGAGTTTAGCAACTCCACTTGTATATACAATAGAAGTGTGCCACCTTTATTTTTATGTCATTTTTATTGAACGTACTGACCATGACGCAACAGCCTAAGTTCGCCCTCATCAAGCAACATATTGTCGATCATATTAGAGCTGGTGAATGGAAAGAAAATCAGCGTGTTCCCTCAGAAAATGAGCTGGCAGATCTATTTAAGGTGAGCCGGATGACGGCACGCAGAGCACTCAGTGAGCTGACCGATTCTGGGATATTGACGCGTAGCCAAGGCCTTGGCACGTTCGTCGCGAGTTTCAAATCACAATCCTCACTGCTGGAGATCAAAAATATTGCTGATGAGGTTGAGCAAAGAAATGGCCGTTACTCGAGTAATGTACTATCGCTCGAGTCGATTGCAGCTATCGCGCCCATCGCAATCGCTTTAGGCGTAGATATCGACAGTCAAGTTTATCGTAGTGTGATCATTCACAACGAAAATGATATGCCTATTCAAGTTGAGGAGCGTTTTGTTAACCCAGCTTTGGCTTCCGATTATTTACAGCAGGATTTTAACGAACGAACTCCGCACGAATACTTGTCAGCTGTGGCACCACTAACCGAAGCCAGACATACTGTAGAAGCAGTTATGCCTAATAGTGAAGTATGTCAGTGGCTCGGGCTATTTAACGAAGAACCCTGCTTACAAGTGATCCGGCGAACTTGGTCATCTGATGGCATTGTAAGTTTCACGCGGCTTATTTCTCCTGGTAGCAAGTATCGCTTAGGTGGCCATCTTACATTTAGAAAAAGCTAAATCTTCATCGCTTAGATATCATTTTGATATGCAAATCCAAGCTTTGTGATAGCTGAACCATCGATGATACGCTCTAAGCTGTGATCATTAGAAAACGTAGGTGCTTGCGTACCTAGCTGTGCGCACTTTTGCTTGTAGTAATCTTGGCGCGTCGGATGGAACGGATGACATAGATTGTAAATAGGTTGCGCATCACTCCATGACTCCAACAAACAGAATATACCATTAATAACATCCTGCTGATGAACCATATTGACCAAACTGTGGGACGAACTACCCAGCTGCTTACCTGCAACGAAACGCCCAGGCTCTCGGTTTGGCCCAATTAATCCCGCTAAGCGTACGACTTTACCATTACTGGCTAATACTTGTTGCTCTGCATTTAGCAAAAGTGCTTGTCGTTGAGTAACAACAGGCGTATCGCTTTGCTCTGTGTAGTGACCACTTGATTGTGCATATACGCCGCTACTAGAACATAGTAAGAAGCCTTTTGCATTGAAAAGCTCACTTAAAGTGAGTACCTGCTTGAGTAATGAAAGATAATTGCTCTGTTCCTTCCTCGCTCTTGGCGGTATGGCACACACCCACCACGCATCTCGCAGTGTTATATCGTGAACCAAGTGTTCACCGTCAAGATAAAGCTGCTTTTCAAAACGATTCTCACCGCTAGGGGTTGTACGTGTGCCTTGCACTTCCCACCCTAAATCTAATGCTTTTTGGCATAATGGTCGCCCTAACCAACCCGCACCAAGTACGACTAAATTCTTCATAACGTTTGTTCTTGTTCTTCCAATTTACTATTTAACAATGGGCAAAAACACTTCTGCACTAAGGCCACCCTCTTCTCGGTTGCGCAACCTTACCTGACCACCATGTGTTGTTACAATACGCTTAATAATCGCCAGACCTAAGCCGCTCCCTTCACTACCTCGTGCTTGGTCCCCCTGCTTAAATGGTTCAAATACACGCTCTAACTCAGTTTCAGGTATCCCAGGCCCTCTGTCTTTGACAAAAACTTCGACCCCTTTTTTGCGAGGGTTATAACACGTCGTCACTTCAATCGCAGAGTCAGAATAACGAATGGCATTTTCGATCATATTGGTGATCACCCGTTTCATCGCTACCATATTCATCAGTATTGGTGGAACATCTGGTCCAAGTACCATTTTTATAGTGCGTTTGTGTTTTTTCTCCGCAGTAACGACATCTTCTACCAGACCATTAAGCTCTTCATAATTCATTTCACCACTGTGATGATGACGCAAATATTCGATAAACTGGTCAATGATCGCGTTCATATCGTCGATATCATCGATGATCCCTTCTTTGAGGTAATCCTCTTCATCCGCCATCATTTCAGTGGCTAGACGAATACGTGTTAGTGGCGTTCGCAGATCATGAGAAACGCCAGCCATCAGTAAACGACGATCATTTTCCAACTCAGCAATTCCTTTTGACATTTGGTTAAATGCCCGAGTTACCTCCATCACTTCAGTAGATCCATGCTCTACCAATCGGGTAGAAAAATCACCGACCCCGACCCGACCAGCCGCTGTTTGTAACGCCTTTAAAGGGCGGTTCAGGTGACGAGCAAACCACCAACCTCCTAATACGCTTAAAAAGCCGATACTGGATAGATAAAATACCAAAAACTCTAGTTTCGTTTCACTGAGTCCAGTGAGCGGCACCCTTACCCAGTAGCCCGGCGCTTGTGGCGCTTCGACCCAATATACGATTGGATCTCCTTGGCTAATTCGAACTCTTGCTGAACCATTTAACTGTTCAGACATACTCTTTGATAACAAACTATATTCTTTGGCTCGATCTAGCCCATTAATATAAGCTTGCCGCTGTGTCATCACTTCAATTCCTGTTATCTCAAAAAACTTATCTGAGAGTTCAGAGTTTACATCAACCCCTTCTTCCCAATCGATAAACACCGTTTTCACTTGCTTAGCAAGCATCAAATTCACTTGTTCAAAGGTCGGCTTAAAAACGTAAAGAGTAACAGTGATGTAAGACACTATCTGATTGATCAATAGCAGCGCCCCGACAAAAAACACGGTTTGTCCAAAGGCACTTCTTGGGAATAAACTCATAGCGACGACTATTTTCCACCATCTGGTACAAATACGTAGCCCAGACCCCAAACAGTCTGAATATAACGAGGATTTGCAGCATCTTCTTCAATCATGCGACGTAATCTTGATACTTGAACATCAATACTACGCTCAAGTGCACTATAGTCTCGCCCACGTGCGAGGTTCATTAATTTGTCGCGACTCAGTGGCTCACGAGGATGGCTCACTAATGCCTTGAGCACAGCAAACTCGCCACTGGTCAATGACAAAACCTCATCACCTTTGTGCATTTCTCTGGTTGCTAGATTTAGTTTAAAAATACCAAAAGCGACTTCATTTTCTTCGGCAGAAGGCGCGCCCGGCACTTCTTTTGCTCGGCGACGTAAAATAGCCTTAATACGCGCTAGTAGCTCTCTTGGGTTGAAAGGTTTAGGAATATAATCGTCAGCACCCAGCTCTAAACCAATAATGCGATCAACCTCATCCCCTTTGGCCGTCAACATCACAATTGGAATGTCATTTTCCTTTTGACGCAAACGACGACAAATAGATAAACCATCCTCACCCGGTAACATTAAATCCAGTACCATCACATGAAAGTTTTCTCGCTCTAGGAGCCTGTCCATTTGTTCACTATTCGCCGCACTGCGTACAATAAAACCTTGTTCAACCAAATAGCGCTCTAAAAGGCTCCGTAGACGCATATCATCATCTACAACTAGTACCTTGGTGGTTTCATTTCCCATACTACATTCTTCTTGTTATAAATTACCTTCGCTTAATATAATTGAAAAATGGTCAACTAGACACCATACCTATAAGAAGTTTTGTTACTGAACGTTACAATTTAGAAAACTTACAACACTGAGCGAAGAAAACTATCGCATTGGCAGTATTAGCAACTATGAAAACAAATCTGATCACCCCTGAAGGTTACCGACAGTTACAGCAAGAGCATGACCACTTATGGCATGAAAAACGTCCAGAAATAACAAAAATCGTTTCTTGGGCAGCCAGTTTGGGGGATCGCTCAGAAAACGCAGACTATACCTTTAATAAACGCTTACTCAGGCAAATAGATCGCAGAGTACGCTATTTACGCAAACGCTTACCTGATCTACAAATCGTTGAATATTCACAGCAACAGGCTGGCAAAGTTTACTTCGGTGCTTGGGTCGAAATTGAAAACGAACAAGGCGATACCAAGCGTTTTCGCATAGTAGGTCCTGACGAAATATATGACCGCAAAGACTATATTTCTATTGACGCGCCTATGGCGAGGGCACTGCTTGGAAAACAAGTTGATGATGAGTTTGTGGTCCGCACGCCTGAAGGCGAAAAAACATGGTTTGTAAACAGCATCGAGTACAGCATCTAAGCTTCTTATTCAATATCGCTGTGATATGATATTACTATTAACGTATACCAAGTTGGTATAGCGTATCTAATTGAACTTTATAAGGATTTTGCATGAGCAACATCTCGGCTCGTTTAGCACAGGAACTAAACGCCAAAGAGCAACAAGTCATTGCTGCAACCGCATTACTTGATGAAGGGGCCACTGTGCCTTTCATTGCCCGCTATCGAAAAGAAGTCACTGGCGGATTAGATGATACCCAACTACGTTTGCTCGAACAGCGACTAAGCTACTTGCGAGAGTTAGAAGAACGTCGTAACTTTATTTTAAACACCATTGATGAGCAGGGTAAATTATCTGGCTCGCTCAAGGCCGACATTGAGCAAGCCCAAAGCAAAACCGAGCTGGAAGACTTATACCTCCCATTCAAACCAAAGCGCCGCACTAAAGGACAAATAGCCATAGAAGCAGGATTAGAGCCGCTTGCTGATGCACTGCTTTGTGATCCAAACCTTGTTCCTGAGCAAGAAGCTGAAGCTTATATTAATAAAAACAACGGTGTTGAAGAGCCAAAAGCAGCTTTAGATGGCGCCAAATTCATTCTCATGGAACGCTTCGCTGAAGATGCTAAATTACTCGCAAAATTCCGCAATCACATTAAGCAAAATGGTCAACTAGAATCTGCCGTGATCACAGGCCAAGAAGAAGCAGGAAGCAAGTATCGTGATTACTTTGAGCACAGTGAAAAGTTGGCCAAAGTACCATCCCACAGAGCCCTTGCAATGCTTCGTGCACGAAATGAGGGTATATTACAACTCTCAATTAACCCTGAGCCCGATGTAGAAGATGCACAACAGTTTTGCGCACAAATGATAGCCGACTACTACCAATTAAATGTCACAAATGCAGCTGCAAGCAAATGGCTCATGACGGTTGTACAATGGGCTTGGAAAGTAAAGCTATCACTACATTTAGAAAATGAGTTTCTAGGTGCATTACGCGAACAAGCAGAAATGGGCGCTATTGACGTATTTGCCAAAAACCTGAAAGATTTATTAATGGCAGCACCTGCCGGACCTCGTGTGACCATGGGGATTGATCCTGGACTAAGAACGGGTTGTAAAGTCGCGGTTGTTGACCAGACAGGTAAACTCTTAGCAACCAACACAATTTATCCACACGCCCCACAAAATCATTGGGATAAGTCTCTACGTACTATTGAGCAAGTATGTCGCCAATACAAGGTCGAGTTGATCGCCATTGGTAATGGTACCGCTTCGCGCGAAACTGACAAGCTCGCTGGCGAACTATTAAAAGCTGCCAGTGAGCTGAAACTAAATAAAATCATGGTCAGTGAAGCTGGTGCATCGGTTTATTCTGCTTCGGAATTTGCTGCCAATGAATTCCCAGATCTGGACGTATCTTTACGTGGCGCGGTATCAATCGCACGTCGTTTGCAAGACCCACTGGCAGAGCTTGTTAAGATCGAACCAAAATCAATCGGTGTAGGCCAATATCAACACGATGTATCACAAAGCCAACTAGGCCAGAGCCTTGTATCGGTGGTAGAAGACTGCGTAAACTCAGTGGGCGTTGATGTAAATACAGCATCGGTACCACTTTTAACACGTGTATCAGGCCTAAACAAAACCCTTGCTAGCAACATTGTAAAGTACCGTGATGCCAACGGCTCATTCAATAGCCGTAGCGAGCTTAAAAAAGTAGAGCGCTTAGGGCCTAAAGCGTTTGAGCAAGCCGCTGGCTTTTTAAGAATTGTTAACGGTAAAGATCCCCTAGATAGCTCGGCAGTGCACCCTGAAGCTTACCCTGTGGTTAAGCAGATTTGTGAAGTAAAACAAATTGCGGTTAATGAGTTAATCGGTAATACAGCGCTATTAAACCAGTTAGTGGCTAATGATTTCACTGATGAAAAGTTTGGATTGCCGACAGTCACTGACATCATTAAAGAATTGGATAAACCAGGTCGAGATCCTCGGCCTGAATTTAAAACCGCAACGTTCAAAGCGGGTGTTGAAACCATTAATGACCTCGAAGTCGGCATGATCTTGGAAGGCGTTGTGTCCAATGTCGCCAACTTTGGTGCGTTTGTTGATGTGGGTGTTCACCAAGATGGTCTCGTTCATATCTCGGCAATCACGAATAAATTCATATCCGACCCACGCGAAATTGTTAAAGCGGGTGATATCGTTAAAGTAAAAGTAATCGAAGTCGATGCACAGCGTAAACGCATCAGCTTTACTATGCGCTTAGAAGACGACGTGCATGCAGCACCAAAACAAAACAACGCGCCAGCTAAAAAAGCGAACGTAAATAAGAGTACCAATAAGCCCAAACCTAAACGCGATGCGGGCAACGCCGCCATGGGCAATGCCTTTGCAGAAGCATTTGCAAAGCTTAAAAAGTAATAAAAAAGCCGCTTCACATTTGAAGCGGCTTTTTAACTTATTAGCTCTTTAATTCTTTATACTTGTAAAGAAAGCGCAGCCGGTGTATCTGGCGTCGCAATGTGTTGATAAAAATCATTTATGCGTAGCGCTCTTGCTTGTATCTGAGGATCACGCTCAATCGGTAATGCGACAGCATAGGGATCAGACTCTCTTAGTGTCGCTCTTTCACCTTGCGCTATTTGACCTTCCTCATCTTCGCCTTTTAAGCGCCTAGTTTGATATGTACCAACAGAGCTTGAGCTCTCTTCTTCCTCGCCACTTATCAACTGTTTTGCTAAGTCTGCTTGCGCTGCTTGTATTTTTTGAGAAGCATCAGCTGCAATTGCCCTATCTGCACCTGACGGCTCTGCAGGCGCCAAAGCTGCAGCCCTTACAGTCTGCATTTTATCAATAGTAGCTTGCGGGTCACCGGGGATCTCTCCCACATCGATCATAACCTCGCCACCTACGGCATAGTTGTTGCCGTCAGGACCACGTTGATACTCATAACTAGGTGAGCCGGCATACTCGCCACCTACTCGAGCATGTGCTTGCTCATGCTGTCGAACCTCAGTATCACGCGCTTTTAACTCCTGAATTTGCTTTTCTTCTGCCTTTTGCTGCTCTTCAGCCTGAGAGTCTTGTTGATTTTCATCGTCATCACTTTGCTGTTCTTTGCTCTGCTGGTCTTGTTCTTGATCACGCTCTTCAATGGACTTTTGTTTAGCAAGTTGTCCATTATTGCCATACAAGGTTGAATCATCGGGTGAAGTAGCTTTGGTTTTGTCGCCATCATTTGCAGATTTATTCTCAGTAAAACTCGCTGCCGATGCGGGGGGTTTAGGAATAATTTCACGCAACTGATTGTCGCGCCTAGCCGTTTCAGTATAGACGTTTGCGGTATTCAGATTCATCGCCGGGGGTGGCGTTACTATGTTCATAACATTGTCTAGATAACTACACTTTAATATCTACCAAAGTACCTAATACTTCATCTGCTGTACGAATAGTTTGCGTATTTGCCTTTGCGTTAAACTCTTCAACTTTCAAATTAACTAAAGCCTCATCCAACCTAGCTGGTTGGGAAACAGGCGCTGTGGTCGCCTCATCTGACCCAGCCGCCTGTAACTGACGCTGCTGTGCCTGTTGTTCATCAGACTGATTTTGAACCGTTGCACGGTTTATCTCCGCAGTGGCACGCTCAATACCTTGGCTCGCTCTGTTAAAGCCTTCAAGGCCATTATTTAACACATCACCAATTGGCATCGTGCTCTCCTAACAGTTATAGATGTGGTTAATTATTACTCAAAAAATAATAAAAATAAAGTATGAGTTATGAAATTTTACACCATTCTAAAGCGCTAAATTTAAAGTACTGATTTAAGGTAAGATATAAACTCCGCCCTGTGAGAGATAAATGGTGCATGCGATGCTTTGGGCAATATTTCATACTGAAAATGCGGATTCAATTCTGCCATTGTTTGACAAGTTCTTTTTGGCACGAGTGAGTCTAAGCGCCCAAAACACCCATAAATCGGTGTTTCAAGTTGACTAAAGTCAGCTCTTAAATCTTGTTGCTTGAGGATTTTTAAACCCGCTTTAAGTGCTTTCTCATCCGCTTTAGGTGACTGACTCAATAACATTCTGAGTGCTTTTATATCGTCTTTGGCATGCTCACTTCCCATTGCTTGGATTGCCAAAAAACGTTCAATCGTTTTATCACTATTGTGCAATAACTGTTGCTCAAAGTTGCTAAGCACTTGTTCATTAAGTCCAAACCATCCCTCTCGTTCAACAAAACACGGTGATGAGGCAACCAGAATTACTTTATTAACTTTTTCAGAATAATTTTTTGCTAAATATAGCGCAAATAAACCGCCCAAAGACCAAGCTACTATCGTGCTGTTTGAACTTAACTGTTCTGCGAGCAACTCAGCTGCTGACGTAAAGCTATATTCACCTTTTGGTAACGGTGCGCCACCAAAGCCAGGGATATTTAGGCATTTAATTTCACTTGTGTACCAAGGTGTAATGTCATCAACACAGAGTTGCCATACCGATTGATTCATCCCCCACCCATGAATAAATACTAGATCTTTCGACATTATAAGCCCTTTAAAATTCAGGTGCGGCTATAATAACGGCTTACAAGTACAAAGCAATGCAAGGATGCGATCATGCTTATAAACTGGTTTTTCCAACCCCGATGTTTATGTTGCCAACGATTAATCACGCAATCAACAAGCGTGTGTACACACTGTCTCAGTGACTTTCCTTATATCCCTTTGAAATCGGGGAACTTACTTGAACAACCTAATATACTTAAGCTGTTTGACCTACCTGATTGTGATGGATTGGTTGCCTGCGGTTGGTACCATGGAGTACTTAAGTCTTGGCTGGCTGGTTTGAAGTTTAATCAACAAATCTATTATAAATTTGCCCTACAGCAGATTATATCCATACAAATGAATCAATTTTGGACGTTGAATGAATTCATACCAGATCTATGCTTAACCATTCCCCTATCTAATACTCGATTTGCACTGCGGGGCTTCAATCAGGTTTATCAAACTTGGCAACCTAGTCTCGTGACTCATAGCCATTTATGTGACAAATTAAAGCGGATAAAACAAACAAAACCGCAAAGTGAATTGACTCGTAGGCAAAGACAAAAAAACATACAAGGGGCCTTTTCAATTGATATCTCTCTCACCAACAAACGAGTCGCTATTGTTGACGATGTTATTACATCGGGCAGCACCGTAAATGAGGCAGCGCGCACGTGTATTAACGCTGGCGCTGCACAAGTATGGGTATTTGCAACTGCACTAACGCCCTTGGACAGTGAGTGCTTTACCAAAAAACAAAGCGTTACTCAGTAGCCGACTCGTGCCGTACCAATAACCACGAAATACGGGATTATCCGTCATACCAATTACGCTGCCTTGGCCATAACGATGCGCAACCATTAACGCTTGTTCGGCTATCTGTTTAGTGTTCTCAGCCGCGCTGTACCCAGCTAACTGGGGTTCACGGTCATATTGTGCAACAGTCAGAAAGGGCAATTTAGGGGTTTTAAGTAACCAAGTGCTATTTTTAAAAACGGGTAACTTGCTACCTTGAAAACCAAAGCTCAGGGGATGCGACAGATCGAGTCGAGCTGAAAAGATCGCTCCTGCGATACGCTGTTTTGCCGCTAGCATATCTTGATCTTGATAACTTAAATCTTTGCTATCAAATTGCTCTGCCATTTCGCGTTGGCTAATACTTGGTGACTTAAGCAACTTGTTGTCAACTAACCATTTGGCACCACGTTTATGCCCCCAAAGTACTCCACCTTGCTCAACCCAAGTTGTTATTTTGGTTTTCGTTTGTTCACTGATTTCGTTATAGCGCCCGTCGACCAAAATAATGTGACTATATTTGGCTATCGATACGTGTGGTAGTCGTGATTTTTCAATAATTGTAGGAGCGATGCCAATATGCTTGTCTAAGTAATACCATACCTCTCCAACCTCGTATTGACTTATGTCTTTACCACCCACCAGCAACACATTGGGCGCTGTCAGTGGGCGCATCAAACGAGAGCCTAAGTCAATGCCTTTGCTTGTTAACCCCGATTTAAACATGTCGATATTTACACCAAACTGAGTCTGGGCATGATTCAGTACTGCTAGCCAGTCTTTTCTTGTTTGCAGGCCAGTCGGGAGAACAATACTACCAGCTTCAAAATGCACTGTTCCTTTGTAGGTTTGGACGCTAAACGCCCGTGTAGCTACTTTGGCATGAATGCCGTTAGATAATAAGTAATTTAAAAGCTTAGGTGCATTAAAAGATTGCCAAGAAAAACCATATGCATACGCTTCTTTTAGTTTGCCAGGTTCCTTCGATGGCACAAGGTGCCATGGCTTATCAGCAAGCGTTAATTTTCTCACGCTCTTCACTTTATCAAACGGCAAATTAAATGCGTGAGCTAGCGTCCAACCTGAAACGTCGTAAAATGTATTGTCTGAAAATGAGGTCTGTTCTGAAAAAAGCGCCTTAACGAGGCGATATTGAGATTGCTGCAGTGGCACGAACACATCGCCATAGCTATATTGATGATTCTGTGTTTGATATTTTGACTGTAGTGGGTACGCTGCGATCTGATGAGTTGCAAGCAATTCTAGAAAATCGACAAACTTTTGTTTGTCACCATTAGCTGATACCACATAGCCTACGTAACTTTCTTGTTTCGAGAGCTTTTTGGCTTCTGCGTAAAACTTTTGTTGATATTTTAATAGCTGCGTTTTGTTGTTCAGCACGCCTGCAAAGGTCGATAAGCTCGTTGTAAGTTGATTTTTGATGGTTTGTGGGAATTCCAATCGACCATTTACGGTATCCTGAACATGCCCACGACTGCTCGCTTGTTCAAATAAAATACCTACGGCTCCGTTAGCATCAGGATAAGTAGAACCTTTGCCATAATAAAAGTCATCAAAACTCTCTTGCGTAAAATATAGCTGCTTTTCACTATCTAATGCTTGTGCATGGTAAGTTGCTAACTGGTTAGTGAGCGTGATGTTCTCATCTGGTGTGAGTGGATGAGTACGAGATGGCACTCCGGGCTGAAAAAAATAACTATTATTTGAACCCATTTCATGAAAGTCAGTCAGCACATTTGGCTTCCACTCGTGAAACTTCTTAACCCGGGCGATTGATTCAGGGTGCTGTAACAACAACCAGTCACGATTTAAGTCAAATAAGTAATGATTGGTTCTACCTGATGGCCAACTTTCCACATGCTCTCGGTGTTGCGGATCGGCTGATAGTGTCATACCTCTGTTACTATTCGCCCATTGAGCAAAACGTGCTAAGCCATCTGGATTTAAAGATGGGTCAAGGAGGATGACCGTATTGTTTAATAGCTTCTCAACATTTTCTCCTTGGGCTGCGGCTAAGTAATAGGCCACCAACATAGAAGCATTGCTGCCTGACGGTTCATTACCATGTACGCTATAGCCCATCCATAAAACAGCCGGGCCATTATTATTTAAAGACGTATCACTTAAGCGGGCAACATGTTGTTGTTTAATTTGCTGAATATTGTCGAGCTGAGACTTAGAACTAATTGTTAGCAGTAGCAAAGGGCGTTGCTCATGAGTATAGCCAATTGTTTCAACTTGAACTCGATCACTTTGCTCAGCCAAAAGCCTCATATAAGCGACTAACTGATCGTGACGTACGTGCCATTGGCCTACTTCATAGCCTAGCACCTCACTTGGCTTACTAATGTTAGGATCAAATTTAACCGCATCCGAAAAATAAAAATCGAGCGGCTTGGCGCTTGCGCAAATAACGCTTTGCAGCCCCAATATAAATACAACAAATAAGTAGCGCATCTTCGCACCTTGATAACGATTAAGTCGTTTTACGCTAGCAAGGCAATGAGCCGATGCCAAATTTTTACGTTCAACACTAGCGGCAACACGATGAGGGGAGTATCATAGGCATTAACCGAGTAAATTAGTCAAGTATAGTCACAGTTATGATCACAATTTCAGAATCAGCTCAAACACATTTTGCCAAACTCCTTTCTGATCAAGCAGAAGGCACTAACATTCGCGTTTTCGTTGTTAACCCAGGAACATCTCAAGCAGAATGCGGTGTATCATATTGTCCGGCAGATGCCGTCGAGCCAACAGATATACGCCTGCCTTTTAACGGCTTTGATGCTGTTGTTGATGAAGAAAGTGCCCCCTTTTTAGAAGAGGCGGAAATTGATTTTGTAACCGACAAAATGGGCACTCAGTTAACCTTAAAGGCGCCTAATGCCAAAGCGAAAAAGCTCAGCGAAAATGCCTCTCTACGTGAAAAAGTAGAGCATATGCTAACCACCGAGGTAAACCCGCAACTTGCCAATCATGGTGGCCAAGTTAGCCTTGTTGAGATCACAGCTGATGGCATCGCTGTGGTGCAATTTGGTGGTGGCTGTAACGGTTGCTCTATGATCGATGTCACACTAAAAGAAGGTATTGAAAAAGAAATGATCGCAAAATTTGAAGAGATCACAGGCGTACGTGATATCACAGAACACCAAGCTGGCGAGCACTCGTACTATTAAATCGTGCTTAGGCAACTAATTTATAAACTGGGCGAAAACCCAAAACGTAGCCTCAAACGGTTTCTAATCGGTTTGGGGCTATTTGTTTGTTCCGCTTCTGCCATTGCGTATGGCTACTATATTGAGCCACTTGTGCAGGTTATTGGTTTAGTGTTACTCGCTCCCGCGTTATTTTTTGCCGGTTGGGGCTACTTAGGCATTTTCGCCAATCGCTTTGCGCAAGTCATTGTAACAATTTCTCGTGACGGACCAACAGACAGTAGCGATAAAACAGGCTAATACCACGAAGCGCCATAAAACAACTCATAGCTAGCCATAAGCCATGGTTTAACCACGATGTTGTTAGCCACCATGGCAAGAAAAAGCCCACGCTAGCAGACAGTAACATACTGTTTCTCATCTCTTTAGCTCGCGTTAGCCCAACGAATACCCCATCAAACAAAAAACAGCCCATCGCAATCAAAGGCAAAGCAATAAGCCAAGGTAGGTACCGCACAGCCTCATCAATGACATCTGGCAGGTCGGTGAGTAAAGCAATAATGTCAGCACCAAGGAAGGCAAAGGTCATCGCATACACTGCTGAAAATACAGCACCCCAGAAGAGACTTATTTTCACCCAGAGACTAATTAATGCCTGATCAGCTTGACCTTTCGCATGCCCCACTTTGGCTTCAGCCGCGTAAGCAATGCCATCTAAAGCAAAGCTGACGAGCATTAAGAAATTAAGCAATACCGCATTGGCAGCAAGGGTTATTTCTCCAAGTCTAGCACCGTAAAAAGTCATAAAGCTAAAACATAACTGCAGCATGAGTGAACGTAAGAAAATATCTCGGTTAAGTGTTAATAATTGGCTAACGCGCCTTCTGCTCGATAAACCCCAAGACCAACGAAGCTGGTGCTTTTCAAAAAGAGTAAATAGCAAATAAATAGCCAAACCCAAAGCGCAGTAATCTGCGATGAGAGACGCCCAAGCTGCACCAGCCACTCCCAACTTCAGGCCTACGACAAACAAGACATCTAATACAATATTGACGATGTTAGTAAACAACACCAAGTAGAAAGGGCCTTTACCATAATGCATGCCCAACATAAAACCGAGGAACACTAGATTACACAGTGCTGCAGGTGCACTAAAAATACGAATTGAAAAGTAGTGCTCAGCTTGGACCAAAACGTCGTGAGATGCCCCTGATAAACTTGCAATTGCTGAAATAAATAGTCCCTGTAGAATTATCAATAAGAATGCAAAAGTAAGCGCCAGTAACAAACTGCTTTGCAAAAGCGCAATGAGCCGCTCCTTATCTTGCTCACCATGCGCTTGTGCTATCATGCCAGTTGTACTCATGCGTAAAAAACTAGCTAACCAAAACAACAACGCGATACTACTGGCTCCTAGCGCAATCCCTGCTAAATAATGTGCTGAAGATAAGTGGCCAATCACCGCGGTGTCGACTAAGCCTAGTAAGGGCACCGAAATGTTTGATAAAATCATCGGCCCTGCCAGCAATAACAAACTCAGGTGGTACGATTTATAATGGCTAAAAAACTGCTTCATGGCTTAATATTAACTCTTGTATTGACTGCGAAAAATGCAACGGCATCGGTGATCTTACAGTATCATCATGTGAGTGAAAGCCTACCTACGATTACATCAGTCAGCCCTGCTCAGTTCAAAACACATTTAGAATATTTAAAGGTGGAACAGTTTAACGTATTACCACTAGATACGATGCTTTTAGCAATTAAAAATGGTAAGCCATTGCCAAAAAAGTCAGTTGCTATCACTTTTGACGATGGTTACAACAATAATATTGAGCAAGCAGCCCCTTTGCTTGAAGCGTTCAAGTTTCCTTACACTGTTTTTGTTAACCCGAAACTGATTGATAGCAAGCAAAGCTATGTGATGACCTGGCAACAATTAAAACATCTTTCGATGCGCGGTGCACTCATCGCAAGCCATAGTGCAGAGCACGACTACCTGCACCTAAGGCGTCCAAATGAGTCTCACAAACAGTGGTATGATCGAGTCAAAACCGATTTACTTTGGTCAGAGCAAAGGATCAAAGAAGAAATTGGTCACAATGCAAAAATGATAGCCTATCCATATGGAGAGTTTAACAAGGCACTTCAATCATTAATAAAAGAAATCGGTTTTGTCGGTATCGGTCAACATTCTGGTGCAGTGGGAGCAAATACTGATCTCACGCGCGTACCGAGATTTCCAGCGTCCGGCATATACGCAGATCTATCAACGCTCAAAACAAAGCTAAATGCACACCCATTCGCAATTGAAGCATTGAGCTACACCGATACAGTACTAACTGAAAGCAAACCCAGCATCACCATAAATTTTAAATCAATTACTTTTGATAAAGCACAATTCCATTGTTTTGTTTCAGGGCAAGGCCAAGCAGATATAAAGTGGGTGAGTGATACACAGGTGCGTATCATCGCAAAAGAAAGTTTACCTAAAGGCCGTACACGCTATAACTGTACAGCCCCAGTCAATGATTTGCCAGGTGAGTTTTATTGGTTTTCACAGCCTTGGGTGATCACTGACTAGTATCATTTTTTACACGCTTTCAATAGTGTTTCCGTTACTTCTTGCAGTGGTGATATGACTTTGGCAGCATTAAGTTCTACAGCTGCCCTTGGCATGCCCCAAACGACAGAGGTTTTCTCATCTTGTGCCACAGTAAAAGCCCCAACTTCAAGCAATCTCAATAATGCTTTTGCACCATCACTGCCCATACCGGTCAGTAACGCGGCGTAAACTGATTGCCCTAAGGGAATTAAAGAGTCAAACAGCACATCAACTGATGGCTTATGGCGATTAACAGGCTCTGAATCTTCAAGTTGACACATCAATTTCCCTTTTTTGCTAACAATTTTTAAGTGCTGATCACCTGGCGCGATAAAAACATGACCATCTTGTAGTACATCTCCCGTTTGAGCTTCTTTGACTTTGACAGCGCAGCACCTATCCATTCTCAAAGCAAATGAAGTGCTAAACACAGGCGGAATATGCTGGGTAACAATAACGGGAGGAGAATGTTCGGGTAGTCTTGTCAGTACTTCTTTAATCGCCTCCGTTCCTCCTGTTGAAGCGCCAATGGCAATAACACTCCCAACTTTAAAGCGCACTCCTTGGTATTTATCTTGTTGCTCGGATGGCATCACTTTAAAAGAACGAACTCTCGCTCCTGCAGCGGCACGCACCTTTTCATGTACGGTTTGCGCATATCCTTGTAACTGCTCAGCTACATTGACAACCGGTTTCGCTATAAAATCAACCGCGCCTATCTCTAACGCATCTAGTGTTGCTGGGGACCCTTGCTTCGTAAGTGTAGAGATCATAATAACCGGCATTGGCCTCAAGCGCATAAGGTTACGCAAAAAGCTAATTCCGTCCATTCTGGGCATCTCTATGTCTAAGGTAAGTACATCTGGATTCAGCTCTTTGATCATTCCCCTTGCTTTATATGGATCTTCCGCTGCGCCAACCACCTTGATATCTCTCGCTTGATTTAATATTTCAGTTAACAACCCACGGATCAAAGGAGAATCGTCAACAACCAGTACTTTGATCATTATTCCTCCTAAAATAGTTCGATGTCAGTTGTTGCGTCTTGCGCTTCGATATCATGCAGATAGCGCACTTCACGTTTTTCAATGGTGTCATTATGCATTTCTCTGAGCTTTTTAACCTGAGCTTTACCTGTTTGGGGATGAAACATCACTTTCCTGGGCCAAGGCCCACCAACATCATGGGAAACAAGCTCTAACCCTTCTTCTTCTACGTAAGCGTGCGCAAAACGAATATTACCAATCCCGATGTCCGTCATTGCTCTGATAATTTTACCACCGCCAAACAACTTCACTTTCAAGTTCGAACGAGACGCACCGTTTTTGATCACCTCATTTATCAGATACTCCATCGCCCAGTTCCCGTACCGGCAATTAAGATCATCCGCATGGATGTCTTTAATATCCTTAGCGCCTGGCAGCATGAAGTGGTTCATACCGCCCACTCCACGCTTTTCATCGTATATACAAGCAGCAATACATGATCCTAATACAGTAGATATAAATTCATCGTTTCTTGATACATAAAACTCTCCAGGTAGCACTTTAGCCACTACAGCGGAACGTCCCGAATCCCAGAATCGTTTCACATGCTCAAACCCAGACAACACGGGTAAAAAATGACTATTCATGCATGACCTTTTTGATACATTGTTTTACCTAGGTTGCGAAATTCCGTATGCTCTTTCCCCATTGTTTCCGAGTGTCCAATAAATAAATAGCCATTTTCTGAGAGCATATTGTAATACCCTGCGAACAACTGATCTTTTGTTTCTTTGTCAAAGTAGATAAGCACATTACGGCAAAATATAAGATCAAATGGTCCTTTCATTGGCCAACTTTCCAAAAGGTTAAGGCGCTTAAATGAGATCATGGCTTGCAAACTCGGCTTTACTTTATAAGACTCACCATTAGGGCTTTTCAGAAACCACTTTTTAATTTCCGTCTCTTCAATGCCTGTAATATTTTTCGCGTTATAAACACCATTCTGGGCTTTGTTTAACACATTAGAATCTAAGTCTGTCGCCAAAACTTTTACATCCCAATTGGATGGAAAGCGTCCCTGAATCGTCATCGCAATACTGTATGGTTCCTCACCAGTTGAGCACCCTGCAGACCAGATCCGAACTCTTCTTGATACGGCATTCGTTTCTAATAACTGCGGAATAACCACGGATGATAAATACTCAAAGTGATGGTTTTCACGAAAAAAAGAAGTTAGATTCGTCGTAATAGCGTTAATGAAATGGCTAAATTCATCAACACCGTCGCTATCAATTAACTCAATATATTGCCTAAATGAACTAAGTCCATTTGCCCTAATCCTCCTTGCTATACGGGAATAAACCATTTCTTTTTTGTGAGGCCCTAATACAATCCCACAAGCTTTATATACTCGCTTTGACAATCCTTCAAAATCATCATCTGTAAAGAGAAACTCTCTCATATAGCAACCCCTGCACAAAAGCACAGAGCTACATTAAGTAGCTCTGTAGCAAGTTATTAAAACTCCTCCCACTCTTCAGAGCTTTCAGAAAACTTATTGCCAATAGACATTGGCTTGCTAGGGGCTTGCTGACTATGCCCATTTTTGAGTTTAGGGCTTGGAGCATAAGTTACAGGAGGTTCATCATGCGTTAGCTGTGCAGGCATAGCCTTCGCCGAACCATCCAGCGAAAAGAACTGAAGTAGCCTTCTCATGTCATTCGCCTGCTCAGCCATAGATTCACCAGCCGCAGACGCTTGCTCAACTAAAGCTGCATTTTGTTGAGTCATTTCATCCATTTGCGCCACTGCTTTATTAACTTGCTCAATACCTGAGCTCTGTTCTACCGATGCTTCGGCGATATCCGAGATCATCTCAGTAACACGTTTTACCGAAGCAACAATATCTTTCAGCGTAGCGCCAGACTCATTAACTAGTAATGTTCCGTCTTCCACCTTACTCACACTATCGCGGATTAGGTCTTTGATCTCTTTGGCTGCGCCAGCAGAGCGCTGTGCAAGGTTTCTCACTTCGCCAGCTACAACAGCGAATCCGCGACCTTGCTCTCCTGCTCTTGCAGCTTCAACCGCGGCGTTGAGTGCTAGCAGATTAGTTTGGAAAGCGATCTCATCAATGACACCGATAATATCTGCAATTTTTTTGCTTGATTCATTAATGGCAGACATGCTGTCAACCGCCTTGCTAACAACTTCACCACCCAAAACGGCCTTATCGCACGTTTCTTCTGCTAATCCATTAGCAACTTTGGCATTATCAGCATTTTGTTTAACCGTACTGGTCATCTCCTCCATACTTGACGCTGTTTCTTCAAGCGAGGATGCTTGTTCCTCAGTCCGCTGACTTAAGTCAGCGTTGCCCTGCGATATTTCTTCCGCGCCACTGGCAACTAATCCTGCTGAAGAGCTTATCTTATTTAACACCTCTGTAAGTTTGTCGGCGGTGATATTTGCATCTCGTTTTAACTTATCAAATGCACCTGCATAGTCACCCGTAATACGTTGCGTTAGGTCACCATTGGCCAGTGCGTCTAACATTTCACCTGTATCTGTAACCGCACCATCCACTATCGTAATTAATTCGTTTAACCCTTTAGCTAATCGTAAATAGAAACCATCTTTATCATCTTCCTTCAACCGAACACTTAAGTTTCCGCCACCAGCAGAAGAGACTAAATCGTTCAACTCCTGTTCAATTGCAACTTCATTGGTTCGATCTTCCCACTCAACAACCGTACCTATTCGCTCTCCAGACTCGCTATTTATCGGGTTAGCTACGAGCCCAAAGGTTCTACCTCCAACCAAAATCTCTGTTTTGTAGGTTGAACTGAGTTTATCCACCATGCCACGTTGATGAGCGGGGTTTTTATGGAAAATATCCATATTCGAACCTATCAATCGATTCACATCGAACTGTGGTAAGTCTTTGCGTATATCACCCTCAGCGTGTCGCATCATATCAAGCACTGAGCTGTTCATATACACAATTTCATGTTTGTCATTCGCAATCATGGTGTTTGTAGCAACATTGTCTAAGGCTTGTTTGACGCGCAAGTTTTCTTCTGCTGTTTGCTTTTCAATTTTTTCTTGCTCTAGACGCTTGGTTTTGTCATCCCATTCAACCACAGTACCCAGACGATTATTGTCAGAGTCGTAAACAGGCGTAGCTATCAAACCAAAAGTAAACCCTGCAACTTGGATATCTGTCTTGTATGTATCATTGAGGCTTTCAAGCATTCGGCGCTGGTGTTGCGGGTTCGCGTGAAATATATCAATACACTTACCAATCAAGTTGTCGGCATCGAATTGAGGTAAAGCAGTCTGAAGCTGAGATTCGTTCTCACTCAGCATTTTCAGCACAGAGTGGTTTGCATAAACAATATTGCAATCACTATCCGCTAACATTACGTTTGCCTGACACACATCAAGCGCGCTTGTAATACGGGCATTGTGCGCCGCCAATCGCGCTTGATTTCTTTCAAACTCTAATTGCTCAGTTACATCTTTCCATTCAACTAGAGTCGCGATTCTTTCATTATTTGAGTTGAATACGGGCGTCGCGATTAAGTCAAATGTGAGACCTGCCACTTCAATTTGCGTTGTGTGAACACGATTTAACGTCGCTAACATATTACGTTGATGAGCAGGGTTTTTGTGGAATTCATCAATGTTCGTCCCCACTAAACTGTCCACATTAAATCTAGGTAAATCTTGTCTTAACTTATTTTCGTTCGCTTTGAGCATCTTGGTTACGGATTCATTGAGATAAGTGATATTCAGATTTGTATCCGCAATCATGATGTTTGCTTGGCAAGTGTGCAGCGCATTCAGCAGACTTTCAACATGGTCTTGATCATTACGACTATCGCTAATTGGACCTGCTTCAGACAACCTAGCAAGTTCAGGTAATGCGTCTAAATCGAGTCTTGACACTATATCTTGATCTGTCACGCGTAGGTAAGGCATCACTGCTTTAATGCAAACCAATTTTCGCATATAGCCATCAAATACTTGTTTGAGATATAAAATGGCGGCAAGTACTAAGACAATAGGCAGACTGATCATCGCCCCATTCTCAGCACTCATAGTTACTCCAAGTAGTTGAAAAGTGGCTATAATTGAAGCAACTAACACCACCCCCATAATCAATAGCTTATTGTTTATCTCACTTTGCATGCTTTCACCCTTCACTTTTCTAGCTTTGCAATGTTTGCTTACTACTCAGGTCTAATACTCTTGCCAAGTTAAGCAATACCACCATTTTTTCACCTACATTAACCAGCCCATGAACATACTGGCCATTGTTCGAGTCTTGGAAATCAGGTACATCTTTCGCTTTTTCTTCAGAAATGCTGTAAACATCTGACACCGCATCGACAACAAGTCCCATTACTTTTTGTTGCTCCGAGATTTTTACCGACACAACAATCACTACTGTCAGTGGACCATACTTTTCACTGGGTATTCCAAACCTCAACCGCAGATCAACAATGGGTACTATAGTCCCCCTTAAGTTGATCGCTCCCTTAACAAAATCTGGAGCATTAGGGATCACAGTTACATCTTCCCAGCCTCTTATTTCCTGTACGGCGAGTATATCCATGCCATACTCTTCGCCAGCCATCATAAAAGTTAAATACTGGTTCTCATCTTGTTGCTTTCTCAGATTGAGTTGTTGGTTTACATCGCGATGCTCACTCATCACGCCACCTCTGAACCTTGCTGTTCCAATAACAATTCTTGTGATCCTGGCCTTTTCAGTCCACTGAGTTTAATCAAACCACTAATATCTATAATCAGCGAAACTCGACCATCTCCGAGTATGGTAGCGCCAGAGATCCCATCTACTTTTTGATAGTTTGCTTCTAAGCTTTTAATTACGACTTGCTGCTGAGCAAGAAGATCGTCAACTAACAGTCCTACTTTGTGATTATCGCTCTCCACCACAACCAATAAGGTCTTATCAAGCTCTTCAATCGCACCTTGATGATTGAAAATGTCATATAAACGCAAAATAGGAATATATTCGTCTCGAAGTCTCAACACATCCAAGTCTTTACCTACGCGGCTGACCATGCTCACATCTATTTGCAACGATTCAACAATTGAAATCAAAGGAATGATGTATGTATGTTGTGCTACTTGCACAAGTTGACCATCAAGAATAGCCAAAGTGAGAGGCAAGCGAATTGTAAATGTGGATCCCACACCAGGCGCTGAAGACACTTCCACAGACCCATTCAAGGCTTGAATATTACGGCGTACCACATCCATTCCCACCCCTCGACCAGAAATGTCACTCACTTCGTCCGCCGTTGAAAAACCGGGCATAAAAATAAGTTCATTAATTTCATCTGGACTCAACTCATCCTGCTCTTGTATCAAGCCATTCTCTAGTGCTTTTGTCCTTATTTTTTCTGTATTTAAGCCTTGTCCATCATCCATAATTTCAATCACAATATTACCACCTTGATGGAATGCATTTAGCGTTACTGAACCAACTGGGTCTTTGCCTGAGGCAATCCGCTGATCAGGGGTTTCAAGGCCATGATCGAGAGAGTTTCTGACCAAATGAACCATGGGATCTGAGATTTTTTCCATCACAGTTTTGTCTAACTCTGTTTGTTCACCCAAGAGTTTTAGTTCCACTTGTTTATTAAGCTTCTGTGAAATATCGCGGACTAACCGTGGAAACCGACTAAATACAAAGCTGATAGGCAGCATCCTGATCCGCATTACATTCTCTTGGAGATCCCGCGTGTTATGGGCTAGTTGTGCAAGACCCTCTTGCAATGCAGTTATAGTGGACTCTGTAATTTCTTGCTCACCAATTTGACTTAGCATTGCCTGAGTAATTACCAGCTCACCCACCATGTTAATTAAAGAATCTACTTTATCTATTCCAACTCGAATAGATGTGGAAGTAGAAGACTCAGATACTGCTTTTGGTTCGGCTCTTTTTGTACTTTCTTGCGCGGCACTTTTCGTCGTTGGTTCATCAGCTTTTTTGCCTTCTAGTGCTTTGGGTTCTTCGTTAGTTGATACTTCTGAAGTTGCTCCCAAGGGCTCAAAAATACCACCACATGTGCCAATCGTAATTTCAGCGTCGTCTTCTACCCATTCAAATATCTCTTCTATCGCCTTTTGATCTTTATCTGTTGTTAAAAAAAAGCGCCAATTAAGAAAACACTCATCCGGGTGCAACTGATTAATATCTGGGATAGCGTCATGGAACGCTTGCGTTTCTATATCTCCAAGCTCGCCAAGCTCACTAATCATGAAAAGCGGCTCGTTTCCGGTTTTGAATAGATGGGGTTTAGGTTTGAAATCAATCTGGAAGGTCGTTTTCGATTGTGTTTCAGGTGACTCTTCTGACTCTAACGACGACTCTTCGCTTGTCATACCGAGTATCACTTCAAACTTTCCTCGCAGTTCATTAGCTTCAGCTAAATCTGGCTCTTGCTCTGCTTGTAACGCTCTAAGTAACCCTCGTAAACAATCTACCGACTTTAAAAGTAGGTTTACATGCTCTGCCGTCAGTGTTCGTTCACCATCTCTAACCTGATCAAGTAAAGTCTCCAAAACATGGGTAAAATCTGACACAGATGAAAAGCCAAAAGTGCCACTTCCCCCCTTGATGGAGTGTGCCGCTCTAAAAATCGTATTAATGGTTTCGCTGTCTACGTTTCCGGGTTCTAAGTTTAAAAGCTCAGACTCCATAGCGTCTAAACCTTCAAAACTCTCTTCAAAGAAAACCTCAAAAAACTGGCTCAGATCGATACTCATAACCCAGCTCCTCAGTTTAGCGAATGACTTTTTTTAATACCGCTAATAACTGCTCGGGGTTAAAAGGTTTTACGATCCAGCCTGTCGCACCAGCCGCTTTTCCCTCTGTTTTCTTATCAAGACCAGATTCTGTCGTCAGCATTAATAGAGGGGTAAACTTATAGTTTGGTAGGTTTCTTAACTCACGAATTAGGGTGATCCCATCCATAACTGGCATATTAACGTCAGATATCACCGCATCAAATCCCTGCTGCTTTGCAATGCTTAGGGCTTCGCTTCCATCTCTGGCTTCAGTTACGTCAAAGCCTGCTTTTTTTAACGTAAACCCAACCATTTGCCTCATAGACGCTGAGTCGTCCACTGCCAGAATTTTCTTCATATTAACCTCTTAGTTTGTGCCTTCCAGAGCTAGATATTCTGTCAAACCAAGCTCATTCACCGCATGTGAAAAAGCTTGGCTTTCGCCATGCCAGAGAATTTTATGACTTACTGAGTGTAGATGTTTTTGCAATGCGCAAAACAACTGAACCGATGCCGTGTCAACCCTAGTTACCTCGGATATGTCGAGACAAACATCTTGCTCACCAACAAGCTCGTGCAACAAAAGCTGATGAAGCTCTTCAACTTGGCTTACAGCTAACTCAGATGGAAGCTTTAACATGTCAGGGATCAGCTCTAGATTTGTTGACTCATAAACTTATCTTAGACGCAGATAACGAAAAAGCCACAAAACTGACGTGAATAAATACAATTTAATGAAGATGTTAGATGTATGGGCAAGAAACGGAAGATGTGCGCACTAGCGCACATATTGTTCAGCTATAACTTGAAAGTCACTGACTAGCAGCATATCGTCTACCAAGGGTACTTCATTGGGTAAAAATTTGGCTTTGAAAATAGCTTCCAGTTCACCTGATGGGTTTATGAGTGCAACAGACGCACTATGGTCTACATAATATTCATCCCCCACGTTCTCATTTATCGCATAGATAAGTCCCATATTCCTCACGAGTGGAAACAATGCGCTGTGTTCATTGCTCACGGCTTTAAAAGTGGGATTAAAATAATTGATATACGCCTTACGTTTGGCTGGCGTATCCCGGCGAGGATCAACTGAAACAAACCAAACATTTGAGGGGTAGGAAGTGCTCAGTTGTGAATGTGCCTTAGCCATCTTAGACAAAGTCATTGGGCAAATATCTGGACAGCTGGTATATCCCAAAAATATTAAAGTCCACTTTCCTAGTAAATCACGCTCAGTGACTACAGCTTCATCTTGGTCATAAAGCAAAAAAGGCTCAATCATCTTAGGGGACCTATAATGCACCGTATATTCAGAAACCTGCTTAACTTCCCCGCAAGATATCAACAACAGCAAAAATACAGCCCATATCGCGCGCATTATAACCACCAAAAATCAATAAAGAAGGCTAAAAATAATACCAGTAAATAGCTGATAGAGAAACGAAATAGCGCCATGGCCTGCTGTTCGTCTTCACTTCTGTAAAGCTGTACGCTCTTAACTATAAACAACGTATTTAAGAAGACTGCAAATACAAGATATATCCATCCAGCCATACCTATCAGGTAAGGCAATATACAAACTATACCGAGCAATATGCTGTACGCGACAATACATAGTTTGGTAAACATAATCCCATGGGTAACTGGCAGCATCGGAATGTTTGCCCGTTCATAATCTTTTTTTCGCGCTATTGCTAAAGCCCAAAAGTGCGGTGGTGTCCATGTAAATATGATCATAACAAGTAACCAAGGCGGTGCACTGAGCATACCTGTTTCGCTCACCCACCCTAACAAAGGCGGCATGGCTCCTGCTAAGCCGCCTATCACTATATTTTGTGGTGTCGCACGTTTTAAAAAAAGAGTATAAACAACAGCATAGCCGACAAGCGCCCCCAACGTGAGAAGCGTGCAAAGAGTATTACTCCAGACAAGTAAAGTAACAATTCCTAATACAGACAACACAAAAGCAAATATCAATGCCTGAGTCACATTTAGCTGCTCATTAGCAATAGGCCGATGCCGGGTTCTCGCCATTTTCCTATCAATTTCTCTATCGACAATATGATTCACTGCCGCTGCAGAAGCTGACAAGAGCCCAATGCCCAATAAACTCATGCATTGAGCAACCCAACTACGCTGCATATCTGGAGCAAGTGCAATTCCAATCCACGCAGTTAAAACCAACATCATTACTACCTTGATCTTACAAATTGCTAGGTAGTTACTTATCGTTCGCCTAGAGTTAACAGACCATTTTGCAGAGAAATCTGTAGAAATCATGATAATGCTCCTTGTTTTGGCACTAATAAATAACACAGCCTGATCATGCTCAATAATAACAGGGCCGCCATGATGTTATGAAAAAGCGTAAGTGAAAGAGGAAACTGTAAATACACAATTAATCCACCCAATGTTAGTTGACTGATAAGCACAACTACCACAAGGAGCACAGATTGACGGATCTGCGAAGATTGATACTCTTTGAGTAGCTTCCATGCCAAGCTGAATATGGCTATAGCTGTTACTAATGCCCAAATTCGGTGAATAAAGTGTATGGACAAGCGTGTCTCAAAAGGCAGCACTCCATACTCATAATTACTTTGGCCCAAAGGCAAATGAAATACACTGCTCAATGAAAACAGTTCAATATTGTTACAAATTGGTAGTCCTGTGCAGTGAGGGGCCGCATAGTTCGCTGCGACCCAGCCACCCAAAGCAATTTGGATGGTCAAGATGACAAGAGCAGCAATTGCTGCATTAAAAGCTGACAACCCAATGATTTGAGAACCCGTTTTGTCACTAGAGCTTAACCTAAACGCGAGCAAGGCCAACAACCCTAGTATTGAAAAACCACCCAATAAATGCCCCATAACTATCAGAGGCTGCAAATTCATTGTTACTGTCCACATACCCAACATGCCTTGTAACAGCACTAAAACAAGTAATAATGATGTATGTTTAAGTGGTAATTTTTTGGCTCTATCAGTTGAGGACAATCTCTCCTTAAGTGCGATAAAAAAAATGATGAGGATCATCATCCCCAAAAAAGATGCGAAATAGCGATGGATCATTTCAATCCAAGCTTTACTTGTATCTACTTGCACCCCAGGAAAATTCCGTTCCACAATCTGCATCTCATGATTTTCATTGGGTACAGTTAAGAACCCGTAACAACCCGGCCAATCTGGACAACCTAATCCAGCATTGCTCAAACGTGTGTAGGCACCTAAAGACACAACGATTAGCGCTAAAAAACAACTGACAATAACTAACAATCTATAGCGTTTTTCCATCTTTACCCCTTAGCTACTACGCGCATATTTCAACAATTTCTTTAAATCTTTCAGTAACCCTTTTTGCTCAGCTCTATTCTGCTGCTCATCATTGAAGTATTTGTACTGCAACACAAGGAGCCCTCGATGATCTACCAAAAATAAGTTTGCAAATGGAAAATGGTCATTGACCTGATAGTGACCAAACTCTTTTGGTAAATCGCTGTCATCACCTCGGTTTAATACGACCAAAGCAACAGAATCTTTGTGCTTACCCAAAGCGATGTACAGATTCTGTAATGCTGAAAATTGCTTATCACATATGTCCCTACAATCATCGGGGGCATGCACAGCAATACTCCACAGCACGCGCTCTTTGCTCTGCCAATTTGGTATGTAAACTTCCTTGGAAAGAAATTGACCATGATTTGTTGTGTGTTCAGGTAACCATTGGCCTTTTACTACAATGTAAGCCAACAGCAAAGGCACAACACAGCAAAAAGCAAATATCCAAAGCGGTCTGTAATTCATTTCAACTCCTTTTTTGACATAGAGAAGTAAGCGACAGCAGCTGCGGCGAATGCAATAAGCAACCACTGTAATGCATATGCTCGGTGCTTTTCTGGAAGCATCACGACATGCTGATAATGCGGTATAGCCACAATAGAACTTTGACCTTGCTGATGAGCTACTAAATGTTTAATTGCCATATCCGTTTGACTCTCGAAGTAGTCAAAATCAATGTACTGAAGGAGCCTTGGCTCCGCGATATCCATATTTGGCTGAGTCGCGAGGGTAAAACCTTTCACATCGAGAGATTTCAAAATTACATTTACAGAGACAGCTCCCTTCGGCAAAGTGACTGGCGGTAGTGTTCTAGCATGTGGTGCCGCTACAAACCCTAAATTTACCAGTACGTTGAAGGGCTGGAGGCTATTTGTAGCGAGCAAAGCCAAAACATCAAAACCTACGCGCCCGTCATGTACTTGATTATCTAAAAACCAAATATATGGCTCGATAAAATGCCCGGTTAATTTCACTGAAGCCCCATTCATTTGCTCCAAAGGTGTTTCCATCAATACAGAGAGCGGCTGTGAATTCAACGCGTGTTGCTGTTCCATCAGCATTTTCTTTTCTATAGAGCGCTGCCATTGCCAAGCAGCCAGCGCTAGACATGTGCACACGACAATTATGACTATTGCCTTCGGGATAACTAAACTAGACTTCAGTGTAACAATGTCGCGCATAAAAGGACCTACTATGGCAATCAAAATTTTTATTGTGGTTTTATTATTGTTTATTATTTTTAATCTTTTCAGAGCGTTGTTTTTAATGCTTCTAAATTCGAAAGACAGTAAACCTATGTCATTTTATTTGGGTCGACGTGTATTGTTCTCTGCGATTGCCATCATCATTATCATCTTGGCAGCCAAACTAGGAGTGATTCAGTTGAATCACTCCCCACTTGCTAAAGTACGTATACAAATACAAACAAACAAAGCCACACTACATCAACAAAATGCCAGTACCATGCCGCAGCTTGAAAAGCAAAATGCTTTTCTGAGTTGAGGTGTCCTTTAAACACTCTGATTAATACTATCAGTAAAAGTATGGTGCCAACTGTTACATGCATGCCATGAAACCCAGTCAGCATGAAAAAGGTTGCACCATATATGCCTGACTGCAAAGTTAAGTCTAGATCTCTGTAGGCATGGATATATTCAAGCACTTGCAAGCCTAAAAAAACTGTGCCCAATAACACGGTTAGACCCAAAAATACCTTCACTTTCGCTCTTTGGTCATGCTCTATCGCTGTGTGTGCGAAGTGAATCGTGACTGAGGAAGTTAACAAGATCAGAGTATTAATTAATGGTAGCCCTTGCCATCCCATCGCTTGAGTGGTCACACCATTTGGCGTTGTAAGTAAAGGCCAAACAGCTTCAAATGTTGGCCACAACACTTCGTTGGTCATTGCATTGTTTCCCTCTCCCCCAAGCCAAGGAACAGATAACATTCTTGCGTAAAATAAAGCGCCAAAAAATGCGAGGAAAAACATGACTTCAGAAAATATAAACCAGCTCATACCTTGCTTAAAAGAGCGGTCCATTTGAGCAGAGTAAAGACCAGTTTGAGATTCATGTATAACGTTTTTTATCCAGCCAAAAAGCATATAAAAAAGTATTAGCATCCCAGCTATCAAAACATATTGCCCACTTGTGGCATCACTGGATAGCTGCATTACAGTCAGGCCAGCTCCAACAGCAATTAAAAACATTGCTATTGCCCCGACAATGGGCCAATGACTTTGCTCCGGCACATAATACTGTTCATGTTCAGTTTTCATTCTTTTCTCCTAACCTGCCTGACGCTTATCCAATGCCATGATCTTCGATGTCTGTTCACTCACATCAAACACGGTATAAGACAGGGTAAGCTCATTAATATCTCTTGGAAGCTCAGTATCTACATAGAACACTAAAGTAAATTCAACTTCTTCGTTGGCTCTAAATGGCTGCCTATCAAAGCAAAAACATGCCATTTTATGTAAGTACTTCGCTGCTTTTCCGGGCATGACCGATGGCACTGCTTGCATTATTCTCTCATCGGCGCTTAAATTTTTAGCGGTAAATTTTACTTGTGTCATTTTCCCAGGGTGCACGGCCACACTAAATTGCTCCGAATTAACTGAAAATGGCGCGTTTTGTTGACTGTGAGTCGTAAAACTCACATCAACTAATCTGTGCTCCTCGACTAAACTACTAGCCTTTGCGGCTTCCATCGAAGGCTTGCCATTGAGCCCTGTTACATCACAAAACACATCGTAAAGAGGCACTAAAGCAAAAGCGAAAGCAAACATGCCAACAACGATTAACACTAACTTTCGGATCAATTGCGTGTGTGCCATTACTTCACCTCTGGTGGAGTTGAAAAGGTGTGATACGGAGCAGGCGATGCCACTTCCCACTCTAAACCCTCAGCACCATCCCAAACTTTATCTGGTACACTCACGCCACCTTTTGCACACTTGTAAACTACTGCAACAAAAAGTAATTGTGATAAGCCAAAAGCAAAGCCGCCTATACTAATCAGCGCATTAAAATCGGCAAATTGTAATGCATAGTCTGGGATCCTTCTTGGCATACCAGCTAGACCTATAAAATGCATAGGGAAGAACAAAATATTCACGCTTATTAACGACAACCAGAAGTGCCACTTAGCTAACGTAATGTTGTACATATGCCCAGTCCACTTTGGCAGCCAATAGTAAGCAGCAGCCATAATCGAGAAAACAGCACCAGTGACAAGTACATAGTGAAAATGTGCGACGACAAAATAGGTATCATGATATTGAAAATCAGCGGGCGTTATCGCCAACATTAGCCCAGAAAACCCGCCTAATGTAAAGAGCACTATAAATGCAATAGCAAACATCATCGGGATTTCAAAACTGATTGACCCTCTCCACATAGTGGCCACCCAATTGAACACTTTGACACCTGTAGGAACAGAGATAAGCATAGTGGCATACATGAAAAAGAGTTCACCGGCCAAAGGCATCCCTGTAGTAAACATATGATGCGCCCACACAATAAACGACAATAATGCAATCGAAGAGGTCGCGTACACCATAGACGCGTAACCAAATAGCTTTTTCCTTGAAAAGGTCGGTACTATTGTAGAGATAATGCCAAACGCCGGCAGGATCATTATGTATACTTCAGGGTGACCAAAAAACCAGAATATATGCTGAAACATAACAGGGTCGCCCCCGCCTGCTGCATCAAAAAAGCTCGTACCAAAATATTTATCTGTGAGCACCATAGTCACAGCACCGGCAAGAACTGGCATCACAGCAATGAGTAAAAATGCGGTTATGAGCCAAGTCCAAACAAACAATGGAAGTTTCATCCAAGTCATGCCGGGCGCCCGCATATTTACGATTGTGACAATCACGTTGATTGCCCCCATAATAGAGCTCACACCCATAATGTGAACAGCAAAGACAAACAGCGCTGTATTATCATTACTGTAAGTCGTCGAAAGTGGCGCATAAAAAGTCCAACCAAAATCAGGGCCCCCGCCTTCCATAAACAACGATAAAAGTAGAATGGCAAAAGCAAATGGTAAAATCCAAAAGCTCCAGTTGTTCATTCTTGGCAAAGCCATATCTGGCGCACCTATCATCATAGGTACCATCCAATTAGCTAACCCTGTAAAGGCGGGCATAACAGCACCAAAAACCATGATTAAACCATGAACTGTGGTCATTTGATTAAAAAAGTGAGGATCAACAAGCTGCAAACCTGGTTGAAAAAGCTCGGCGCGTATAATCATTGCCATAGCGCCACCGATTATGAACATCGTCAATGAAAATATTAAGTAAAGCGACCCTATATCTTTGTGATTAGTCGTATACAGCCAACGTTTTAGGCTCTTACTTGCATGACCGTGATGGTCGTGTTGTTCTTGAGCAACGGTACTCATTGGCTGGCCTCCTTATTTGCATCAATTCTTTCTTGTACTTGGCTTGGCTGTATCACTTGGTTTAAGTTGTTACCCCAACTATTTCTTTTGTAAGTGACGACACCCGCGATTTCTTTAATTGAAAGCTGCTTAGCAAACGCTTGCATAGCAGTGCCTGGCTTTCCATGTAAAATGATGTCTATGTGATCTTTAACATCGCCCATCACAATAGGACTTCCTTTTAAACCTGGGAATACACCAGGTAAGCCCATACCAGTTGGTTGGTGACATGCCGCGCAATAGGCCATGTAGGTTTTTTCACCCACTTGCATAAGCTCTTCTTTGCTCAGTGTTTGATCTAACAAAGCTGCACTTGCGGCCTGTGCTTGTTGTTTCGCTTCTTTGGCTTGCGCTAACCACATCTCAAAATCTTCAGGTTTTCGTGCATCAACAACCACTGGCATAAAGCCATGGTCTTTACCGCATAACTCTGCACACTGTCCTCGATAAATACCTTCCTCGTTCACTCGAGTCCAAGCTTCATTAATAAAGCCTGGGTTGGCATCTTTTTTAACGGCAAAATCGGGGACCCACCAAGAGTGAATAACGTCATCAGACGTCATTAAAAACCTGACTTTTTTGCCTGTAGGGATCACTAAAGGTTTATCTACTTCAAGTAAGTAATTTTCTCCTTTAGCTTCTAAATCGTCGATTTGAGACTTCGGTGTAGAGAGAATTGAATAGAAGTCAACATCATGGCCCATGTATTCGTAATGCCACTTCCATTGAGAGCCTGTCACTTTGATGGTTAAGTCTGCTTTGCTTGTGTCTTCCATCGCAATAAGTACTTTAGTAGCGGGAATAGCCATAGCAATCAAAATGACAAAGGGAATTGCTGTCCAAAGGATCTCAATCTTTGTGCTTTCATGAAATTGTGCGGGCTGAGCACCTTTAGACTTACGATGATAGATCATTGCCCAAAACATTACGGCAAAGACCATAATGCCTATTACGCAACATATAAGAAAAATCGTCATATGTAGGTCATAAACACTTTGACTGATATCAGTCACGCCTTGGCGCATGTTGTAAGCGCTGTTGCTGAGTGCAGGAAATGAGCTAGCAAGGAGTGTAATTAATCCAGCTGCCAACGAGGGTTTAAACATTTGACGTCTCCTTCATTATCCATTTGCCTTGTGCCAAATGACGATAACCGTTTTTATTATTTGGATGACTGTCTAGACTTATTAAAAAACGATAAGCTAACTACACGACTTACTAACAATTAGACAATAAATGAACAATTCGCAAGTTTTGCTCGTTTTAAAAAGGAAGCTGATGGAAGTGATTGAATCTATGGAAACTAAAAGTGTATTGGCTAAAAAAATGGCTACATAACCAATGTTATATAGCCACTGGAAGCATATATTTATTAAGTCTTTGTCTTACTTACATCCAATTGCCATTTCTAATGACACCAACCGCTAACCCCTCAATTGTGAGCGATTCATGTTCAAGGTCAACAATGATGGGAGAAAAATCTTCATTCTCAGCATGCAGATATACTTTTTTACCTGCTTTTTCAAGGCGTTTCACTGTAACTTCATCTTCGACTCGAGCAACAACAACCTGACCATTTTCTGCAATTTGTGTACTGTGAACAGCTAACAGATCGCCATCCAGAATCCCAATATCCTTCATACTCATGCCATTTACACGTAACAGGTAATCTGCTGCAGGTTTGAATAAATTAGCATCTATTTGGCAGTGATTTTCTACATGCTGCTGGGCAAGAATAGGCTCACCAGCAGCAACGCGTCCAATTAAAGGTAATCCAGGATCTTCTTTTTCTAATTCCTCAACAAGTCTGATGCCACGGCTAGCTCCTGGCACCATCTCGATTACACCTTTTTTGGCAAGTGCTTTGAGGTGTTCTTCAGCTGCATTAGCGCTCTTAAAACCAAGTGCATCTGCAATTTCAGCTCTCGTAGGTGGCATTCCAGTATCTTTAATAAATACTCTAATTAGTTCAAATACTTGTTCTTGTCGTTTTGTCAAAGGCCGCATATAACTGGTTTTCCATACAGTACATTTAACTGTGAGTATATACAGTTATTTAAAAATCGCAAACTTTAATATTCGCTTGATCTCTGAGCCCCAAAAGAAAATCAAAAAGGCGATTGCCATGCACAAGATTAGTCAGCTCTAGAAAACCCACTCTATAGATTTAAAAAACTTTTTAACGGTAAGAAGAATGTACATGTGTAATATTAATTAATGTAGTAAATACCTTCCCAAATAGAAGGTGAATTAGGTGTAAAAGGTTAACGACTTGAGCGAAGCGAAACGCTCTTTCGTGCAAAAGTTTAATGACACAGTGCGCAGCACTGACATTCCTTTTGCGCAAGGTGAAATGAGCTAGTTTATAAAGCGCTGAGAGACTACTTATAAAACGCTCAGAGAATGAGAGAGTCTCTCGACATCTGTGAAGGTTGCTTACTTCACCTTGCGCTATAGTGCTAAGTATTAACGACTATGAGCGAAGCGAGTGCGTTTACTTTGCGCAAGGTGAAATG